>JALWQS010000081.1:0-2004 GCA_027083015.1 Candidatus Woesearchaeota archaeon | reverse complement strand
GTTAGGAAACGTGTATTTGGTAGTGAATCTGAGTGAAGATAGCAGACTCATGAACCCGCAAGCACCAACTCAGGAATCGCCGGTGATAATTGCTAATGCTTCAGAAATTACCGAACAGGCACAGCAAAAGAAAGTGTTTGAGAAGACGCAACTGAACTGTGTTAAGATAGGTGACGACAGATATACCTGCAAAAGTTCAGGTTTATTCCTTATCATGAGTTCGCCAAGAACGATAAACATCCCATTATGGGCTGTTGATGAGTTCGGCAATGAGATGAAAGAGACCAGAAGCGTATCGATACTGTTTGATAACACACCACCCCAAGCGACAAAGTTATACACTGATTATGTTGATGATAGAGGAACTTACTGGCTTAATGAGACAGGAAACAATATCTATCTGGACATAACAGAGACCGGGTCAGGTTTCTCGAATAAGAATGTGTATCTTGATCTTTCAGGTTTAGGGACTCAAGAAGGGTTAAGCACAGGCGTATTCAAAGCTAATGACTGCACGCCAGGATGGAAATGTACCTGGAAGAATATCAGGACTGAGCAGCCATCAGGTGCATCAACGACTATAAGGACAACAGCGACAAGCCAGGATGATAGCGGAACAGAGATGCCTGTCTTTACAGGAGTCATCAGGACTGACAATGATGCTCCGGAAGCCATACTGATACAGGCAAAAAGCATCGGTTCTGAAGATTCAGAACTTGAAGATTATGTAACATCGGGCGACAGTGTGGAGATACACGCGTATGTGGAGGACTACACTCCGATTAATGCATGGGCTAATTTCTCAAGCATAGCATTGGACCCTGGTCATCAGAGGGATGCAGGAGAATGCACCGAATTCAGTTCAGATGATCAGAACCTGACATTGATGATAAGCAAGTTAAGGAAGAACCCGTCAAAAAGATTATGGGATTGTAAGTTTGAACTAAGCCCGGTAGTTAACGTACCCACAAACTTGCAGGCGTTATGGCAGAACACGACAGTAGGTTTAGAATTTGAGGATATTGTGGGATGGATATCTGACGAGGAATGGTATTTGCCGATCTACGGTAAAGAGAACACCACGGCTGATTATTGGAAATACGAGTGGGAATCCCAAAGCCCTAAGTTCGGCATTGACAGGATGACCTGGCCTATATCACAGCCGACAAGCTATCAGCATATAAAGATCATACCACGAAACGGAGCAGTATCTGCTAAGATAATATCTGTTTCTTTGGAAGCATCTGCCTGTTCAGGAGATAATGATTATGTCTATTACACAGAAAGCGGAACACCAGGTATCAAACTGGAAGGTTTTGACCCTGTCATAGAGGATGGGATAGATGATGTCATAGTGGTCAACCTTAACCCTGGAAATGTACCTCCATATAATGAGACAAAAGAGATTACCACTACTATTGGGAACAAGACAACTACTACGACAGAGACAGTCGTCAACAGAGAGATAAATATTACCTGCCCTATAAGGATAAGAAGTATTGTGGGCGGAGCAAGGATCTCTGAGGAGGAGATAGAGAATGCAACACTGACTATTGGAGTGTTCAACAACCCGATAGGAACTCCGGTAGGGAATGTAAGAGATCAGATAGAAAAAGTTGAAGGGTGGGTGAAGAGCGGAGCATGGAGCTGGTTAAGATATCCGGAAATGATCTTCAAGTACGCAAACATGATTTGCACAGCAATAAATGTGATTGCACAATTAAGGCAAGTTTGGAATGTAGTCACAGGCGCGCTGGAAGCTGCAGAAAAAGTCAATCCTGAAACTGCCCCTGGAGCAGGCAAGGCCCGGGAAGCGCAGGGAACGCTTAATCATGTGACTACTGGAATACTGGGAAAGTTCAGCTTGTTCTGTGGCGTCGTGATAACGTGCAGACCGACAAGCCCGACAGCAGCCGGAGCAAAAGCGATGCCGAAAAAGGAGGGGGATACCTGGACAAAATACAAATGTCCTGACAAGAAAGATAATTGGTGCAAGTTCTTTAC
>JALWQS010000080.1:18326-20655 GCA_027083015.1 Candidatus Woesearchaeota archaeon | reverse complement strand
GTTATTAAGATGGCAAAATTTGAAGAAGCAAACAACCGGAAGTTCAAGAATGTTTTTGTCTGTAAGAGATGTAAGACAAAGATTAGGGCTCCTAATCTTAAGGTTCTCGCAGGCAAGATCAGTTGCAGAAAATGTTCCGGAAAGGCCTTGAGGCCTAAGCGTAAGAAGTGATTGTTCAAATCAGGCTCTTCAGGATTTTCAGATCTTTGCCTGGATGTTTAGATCAGTTCGTTTAGTTCAATCACAACAAAAAGAGGTTACTTATGAGTTTTTGGCAAGACTACAAATGGGTTATTCTTTTCTATTCTGCTATTGTTCTGTTAGTAATCATATTTAGGAAGAAATTTGATATCCAGGGTAAGATCATAGCTATGTATCGTACTAAGATAGGTCTTAAGTTTATGGACCGTATAGGCACTAAGTATTCTGAGACTGTAAAACTTCTTGGTATTGTTGGTATTGGTGTCGGTTTTGTCGGTATGTTCGCTATATTTTTTATGCTCATAAAGAACCTTATTGAATTATTGACCATTCCCAAGGCAGTCTCTGCTGTTAGTCTTGTCATTCCTGGTGTTAAGATTCCGGGTAGCCCTGTCATGATCCCTTTGATCTCTGGTTGGATCGCTTTATTCCTTGTCATTCTCGTCCATGAGGGTTCTCACGGTATTGTCGCCCGTGCTCATAAGATTCCTGTTACCAGTTCGGGCATTTTTTTCCTGGGTCCTTTGATGGGTGCTTTTGTCGAACCTGATGAGAAGAAACTTAGGAAATCCAATGATATCACTCAATATTCTGTTTATGCTGCCGGTCCTTGGTCCAATATTCTTCTTGCTCTGTTATGTATCGCTCTTATCACTTATGTTTTTGTTCCTGTCAACAACGCTATGGTTAATGAGGTTGGGGTTGAGCTTGCTGGTGTTACTGAAGGTTATCCTGCAGATATTGCCGGAGTGAAAGGTCTAATGGTCATTACTGAACTTCAGGGTAAGCCTGTGAGGAATTATGATGACTTCTCGGCGATAGTCAAGCATCTGCGGCCTAATGAGACTGTCAAAATGGTGGCTGATGGTAAGACCTTTACCTTTAACACGACTGCTCATCCTAATGATCCTTTGCAGGGTTATCTTGGCGTTCTTGCTAAGAATAAGCCTAAGGTTGAACCTAAGAATCCTGCTTTGTGGTATAGGATTATCTATCGTATCTTTCTTTGGATCGCTGAGCTTCTTTCTATTACTGGCATCCTTAGTTTTGGTATCGGCCTGGCTAATCTTCTTCCTCTTGGTCCTGTTGATGGTGGCCGTATGGTCCTTTGTGCTCTTAGTAAGATCAAAGGTGAAGCTAAGGCTAAGAAGTGGTGGGCTAAGATAAGTCTTTTTACTTTGCTTCTTCTGGCCATCAATGTCTTATGGCCTGCCCTGAAATATCTTGGTTATCTTCTTACTACTGTTGTCAGCATGATCTTCTGATGTTCGCAGTCTCTTGATGATGCTCCACAACAAGTATCTGTTCGTCTTTCTAGACAGGTTCAATTCCCAAATTTTTAATAATAGAAGTTTTTTCAGTGACTTATGATTTCCGTCGTGCTTGTGGAACCTGAAGTGCCTGGTAATGTTGGTGCTGTTGCTCGTGTAATGGCCAATTTTGATTTTAACAGGCTTATTCTCGTGAAGCCTAACTGTAATTTCCTTTCTGATGAGGCTCGTAATCGTGCTAAATGGGCTAATAGGATCCTTAAGTCTGCTCGTGTCGTCAAGGACTTTCGTCAGCTTAGGGAAGAGTTTGATTATATCATAGGCACTACTGGTCGTTTGGGTTCTGATTATAATATCTCTCGCACGCCTCTTTCTCCTGAGCTTCTCGGCCAGAAGATCCGTTCTCTTCCTAAGTCTAAGAAGGTTGCTGTTGTTTTCGGTCGGGAGGGTAATGGTCTGACGAATGATGAGATCGAGGCTTGTGATTTTATTTCTAGCATAAGCACTTCTAAGAAGTACCATTCTTTGAACCTTAGTCAGGCTGTTGGTGTCTTCCTTTATGAGATTTCCAGATGGCTCGGCACTGATACTATTACTGAAGGTTTCATCCCTGCTGATCGTAATGATCGCGACCAGCTTATTAAGATGTTCAACTCTGCTCTTGACACTCTTGTCTTTCCCACTCCTCAGAAAAAAGAGACTCAGAGGATTGTCTGGCGACGTGTTCTTGAGAAAGCCATCCTTACTAAACGTGAGAGCAGGGCTTTGATGGGTTTTTTCTCTCAATTGGCGCGACAACGTAAAGGTCCTCATAGATGATAGTCATGATTCTCTGGCTCTTTTTACGGCATCTTTAC
>JALWQS010000080.1:0-18316 GCA_027083015.1 Candidatus Woesearchaeota archaeon | reverse complement strand
TACATTTATGTTGCTGTTTCTTGGTGCGTTGCTTTCTGCTTTAAAAAAATATATAAAGGCCTCTTTAATCTCGGTTCTTATGGCAAAAGAAATGACTCGCGGCATCACTGTTAAGAAAGAAGAGGATATTTCCGAATGGTATAATCAGATCATCGAAAAGGCTGAACTTGCTGAGTTTTCCGAAGTTAAGGGTTGTCTGGTTATCCGTCCTAATGGTATGGCTATCTGGGAAGCGATGCAGCAGTTTTTTGATAAGGCAATAAAGTCTCATGGTGTTAGAAATGCTTATTTTCCTATATTCATTCCTGAAAAATATTTTAAGTTGGAGGCTGAGCATGCTGAGGGTTTTACTCCTGAAGTCGCTTGGGTGACTCATGCTGGTGATGAGCCTCTTCCTGAACGTCTTGCTATCCGTCCGACTTCTGAGACGGTCATGTGTACTTCTTTTGCTAGGTGGGTCCGTTCTCATCGTGACCTTCCTGTGCTTATCAATCAATGGTGTAATGTTGTCCGTTGGGAGACTAAGTCTACCAGACCTTTCCTTCGTTCCCGCGAGTTTCTTTGGCAGGAGGGTCATTGTCTTCATGCTACTCAGGAGGAGAATGAGGGTTTTGTTAAGCTGATTCTTATGGAGTACAAGAGGATGTTTGAGGAGCTTCATGCGGTTCCTGTTCTGGTCGGTGTCAAGACTGCGAAGGAAAAGTTTGCTGGTGCTCGCAATACTTTTGCTTGTGAAGCATTCATGCCTGACGGCAAGGCTTTACAGATGGCTACCAGTCACGATCTGGGCCAGGGTTTTGTCAAGACCTTCAACATCAGATATACCGGCGAGGATGGTCAGGAACATATGCCGTTCCATAATTCCTGGGGTTTCTCTACGAGAAGCATCGGCGGTATGGTCATGGTCCATTCTGATAATAATGGTCTGGTCCTTCCGCCCAGGATCGCTTATAATAAGGTTGTTATCATCCCCATCATGTTCGACAAGTCACGTACTGATGTCTTGAAGGCCTGTGAAAAGCTTAAGCAGGAGCTTTCTGAGTTTAACCCGATCCTTGATGACCGTGAAGAGTACAGTCCTGGTTGGAAGTTCAACGAGTATGAACTGAAAGGCATCCCCATCCGTATCGAGCTTGGTCCTCGTGATCTTGATTCTGGACAGGCTGTTCTTGTCCGTCGTGATAAGAAAGAGAAACAGTTTGTCAAGTTATCGGATATGAGGTCTGTCGTGGCTGAGGAGCTTGAACAGATGCATCATGATCTTTTTGATAAGGCTGAAGAGCATCTTAAGAGTCTTATGGTCTCTGTTGATAACTGGGATGACTTCGTTCGTCTTACAGGAGAGGGCAAGCTTGTCAAGATTCCTTTTTGTGGTGAACCTGAATGTGAAGATTGGATAAAGGAGAAGACCAAGGGCGTCACTAGTCGTTGTATCCCTCTTGAAGGTTCTGAGGTCAAGCCCGGGACTAAGTGTTTGCATTGCGGTAAAGACGCTAAGTACATGACCTTTTTCAGCAGAAGTTATTGAAAATGTTCCTGCTGAACTTTATTGGTTTTTCCTTTTTTGTCTCTTAGGTCTTATTATAACTTGCCTTTCTTTCTTGATCATATCCAGAAAATGTTCTGTCAGATCCAGTCCTTCCTGGTAAGGCAGCAGTTTAGTTCTGCTTGTAAGTTTCTCTAAAGGCGACCATTCCAGTTCCAGAACAACCTTATCTTCCTCGACATATATCTCTGAGCATATGACTTTTGTCCGGTCATTGTTCCAATAATAGAACTCTCCATATTTGGTCCTTAAGACAGATTCGTAAGGATTGCCTTCGGCTTTTAGAATATTATAATCATCTTTCATCTCTCAACACCTTCAGTTCCTGTTTTTAGCTTTTGCTTACAGGATATTACCTAAAAAATTGGTATAGTTTTGCTGCTTGGTTTATACGCTAAAGTTAAAAAAGCTTTGTATCGTAACTTTTTTAGGACAACAAAACCTATTTATAATTAATGCTCGTCTTGACGTTTATACATTTATTTGTAGTATTTACATCATTATTTGGTTTGATCTGTTGGTCTGATCGCCAATGGTATTCCGATGATTACAATCACACATTAGGGGGTTTGTTTAAGATGAGGAAAATAATAACTGTTCTTTTTGTTCTCTCATTGTTTGTCCTGCTTGCTTCTTCCGTTCTTGCTGACAGCAAGCTTAAGATTACTGATATCACTGTTAAGGTCAATGGTGACCGAAAATCCGCTGATGAGAATGGCGGGACGATCAAGGTTCCTCCTGAGTCCAGACTTACATTAAAGGTCAGGGTTGAGAACTTATACGCCGAGGATATTGATGGCAGCAAGATAAGGAATGTTGATGTTGAGGGCGTCCTTAAGGATATTGATGACGGTGATGATCTGGATGATACTTCTGATGATAAGGACTTGAATGCGGGACGTGATGCTGCTTTTAATATTGCTTTTGATATTCCTTTAAGGATTGATTCTGACGAGACTTACACTCTTACTGTTACTGCTCGTGGAAAAGATGAGAATGGTACTGAGATGGAAGACGAGGTTGAATTTGATGTTGAGGCTGATAAGGAGAGTCATGAGATAAGGTTCTTGCGGGAGGAGATCGCTCCTTCAACCATCAGTTGCTCCCGTACTGCGGTGATGAATATCGGCCTGATAAATACCGGTGAGAATGATGAGGATGTTGAGCTTTATGTAGAGAATTCTGCTCTTGGTTATTTCAAGCAGGATAATTTTGAGCTGGTTTCTGACATCAACGATGATGATAATGAGTATGAGTTTGAGGATACCTTGAATCTTGCTGATGCCAAACCTGGCACTTATCCTTTTGATATTCTTGTCAAGTACAGAGATGGAAGGGAAGTTCTCGATAAGACTCTCAATCTTGTTGTTGATTCTTGTGAGACTGCCGTTGCTGAAACGAGCCAACCTGAAGAGCCTAAGAGTTCTGCTCAATCTTCGGGTTCTTCTCAGACGACTCAAACAGCTACTGATTCGTATACTCAAACCACTTCTGTACCTACTCAGACATATGTACCTCCGTCTCAACCTTCTGGACCTGTACAGGTTGTCAGCAATCCTCAAACAGATTACAGGTCTTCTGCGATGGTCGCTACTCCTAAAACATCTTATTCTTCTAAGAGTTGGTGGGATAAGTACAGATGGTATGTTTTGATCGGAATAACTGATCTTATACTTCTTGGTGTTGGTATTGCAGTTGTGCTTTCTCTTCTGAATAGGCGTAGGAATTAGAGATAAGTATAACAAAAACTCGCCACTCGGGTCTATCCCGACCTAAAGGATGGAGTATTAAACTCTTTGCAAATCTCTAACGAGATTTTCAATAAGAGTATATTTAGACAGCTTATACGGGCTATTTTTCCTCTTTTTCTTTATTTTTTCAGCACCAGTTTACCGAAAGCTTTAAATAACAGCTTAAAATCCTTTATATCATAACCCAATTTCTTTATAGAAATGATTTCTGGGATACTCATGACTAACAAATGGAAAAAAGGTGTAGTTTCATGGCAGACAATCTAAAGACAGGTACAACAACCTTAGCTATTAAATGTAAAGATGGCGTCGTATTAGCAGCTGATAAACGTGCTACTGCTGGTAACCTGATCGCCAATAAGAGTGTGAATAAGATATTTCCTATTGAGGATTACATGGCGATCACTACCGCTGGAACAGTCTCTGATATTCAGCTTTTGCTAAAGCTTATCAAAGCTGAGATCCGCCTTAAACGTCTTCGTACCAATAAGAAGGTCTCCGTTAGTGAAGCGGTCAACTTGCTTGCCGGTATGGTCTACTCAAACATAAGGAAGATGTCTATGATTCCTGGCATCAGTCACTTCCTGTTCGCGGGGCATGATAAGACTGGCCATCATATCTATGATATATATCCTGATGGATCTCTGGCAGAGGTTGATGATTTCATAACTTCCGGTTCAGGTTCTGTCTTTGTCTTCGGAGTGCTTGAGACGCTTTACAAGCCAGGTATGAGTATTGAAGAGGGTAAGAGTCTGGCCATCAAGGCTATGAATGCTTCATTACAGAGGGATAGTGCTTCTGGTAATGGTGTTGATATTGTCACGATCGATAGTTCCGGACTGTATAAGCATGTCTGGCATAAGACTATCAATTCAGGACTGGCTGAGTAGCCGAATCTTTAAATCTTTTCTTTGACCTTTAAATGTATAATCTTCAAAAAGGTCACGATAAAGAGTTTTATGAACAACAATTCTGAAAGGTGAAAATAAATTGACTGAGATTCTGAAAGAAATTACTAAACAGATACCTGCAGGCAAGGTTAGTGATGCAGGTTTTGAAGGAGCAAATATTGTCATCTATACTAAGGACAAGGATTTTTTCCTCAACAATAGAGGGATCATCAAAGATATCGTCAACCAGATCAAGAAACGTATCGAGCTTAGGCCTGATCCTTCCATCTGTCTTCCTGTGGAAGAAGCGGAAAAGATCATTAAAGAATTAGCTCCTGAAGAGGCTGGTCTTAGTGATGTTATCTTTGATGTTCAAAGGTCTATAGTCATCATTCATGCTGAAAAACCCGGTCTTGTTATAGGTAAGCAGGGCGAGCTTCTTAGGGTTATTCGTGAGAAGACTCTTTGGGTTCCTCTTATCAAAAGGACTCCTGCTATCAGAAGCCAGATTATTGAGGATATCCGTTCTGTTCTTTATGAAAATTCTGATTACCGCCGTAAATTTCTTGATAAGACAGGTCATAGGATCTATGATGGTTGGATCCGTGGTAAGAAGGAAGAGTGGGTGAGGATAACATATCTTGGTGGTGCCCGTCAGGTCGGAAGGTCTGCTATCTTTCTTCAGACTCCGGAATCGCGCGTCTTGCTTGATTGCGGTATCAATGTCGCCAGTGATCAGGATGCTTATCCTTATCTTGATGCTCCTGAGTTTAAGCTTGATGAGCTTGATGCTGTGATCGTCAGTCATGCGCATCTTGATCATACAGGTTTGGTCCCGTGGCTCTTTAAGATGGGTTACCGCGGTCCTGTCTATTGTACTGCTCCGACGAGGGATGTTATGTCTTTGCTTCAGCTTGACATGGTCAAGATCATGCGTAGCGAAGGTAAGGACCCCATCTTTACTTCTGATGATGTCAAGGAGATGGTCAAACACACTATTACTCTTGATTTTGAAGAGGTTACTGACGTGACCCCTGATGTTCGTATAACCTTGTACAATGCCGGACATATCCTCGGCAGTGCCATGGTCCATCTTCATATAGGTAATGGTCTGCATAATCTTCTTTACAGTGCTGATATGAAGTTTGCGCGTACTCGTCTCTTGGAGCCTGCTGAAACGCGTTTCCCCAGGCTTGAGAGTCTTATGATTGAATCCACTTATGGTGGCAAGGAGAATGTTCTGCCTCCTGTTCGTGAACAGGATAACATCCTTAAGACGACTATCAAGGAGACTGTTGCGAAGAAAGGTAAGATTCTCATGCCCACTTTAGGTTCTGGTCGTGCGCAGGAGGTTATGATGCTTGTTGAAGAGATGGTCCGTACTGGCGAGATTGAACCCATACCTGTTTACATTGATGGTATGGTTTGGGACATCACCGCTATCCATACTGCTTATCCTGAGTTCTTGAACAAGTCTGTAAGGAAACAGATCTTTCATAAGGATACGAACCCTTTCTTAGCGCCTATCTTTAAGAGAGTCGGTTCTTCTAAGGAGCGTAAGCAGGTCATTGAAGAGGGCGGTAGTTGTGTGATTATTGCTACTTCCGGTATGCTGGTCGGAGGTCCTTCTGTAGAGTACCTTAAGGCTTTGGCTGATAATCCTGCTAATGCTTTGGTCTTCTCATGCTATCAGGCTGAGGGAAGTCTGGGTAAAAAGATCCGTGATGGTGAACGGGAGATCATCATGAGTTATGACTCGACAGGTAAGCCTGAAGTCCTGAAGATAAATATGGATGTTAATAAGATTGAAATTACGGGCCATTCTGATAGAAGGGAACTTATGAGTTTTGTTTCCCGCTGTCAGCCTCGTCCTAAGAAGGTCATAATTAATCACGGGGAGAACTCCCGTTGTCTGGATCTTGCTTCCAGCATCCATCGTCAGTTCCGTGTTGAGACGATCGCTCCTCGTAATCTTGAGTCTATAAGGCTTAAATGATTTTTGTTCTTGCTTGTTTTTTAACTTTGTTTTTCTTGTTTTTTCATAAAGATTTATTAATAAAGCTTTATTGAAGCGCTATATGGAACGAAAGCATAAGAGAGGAAAAACCAAGAAGTTGATTGTTATAATATCTGCTTCTGTTTTTGCAGTGGTATTTTTGGCTCTGGTGATCGCTCTTTCGATGATCGGTTTGCCTTCCTATCTTGATGATGGAGTTGTTTTGACCATGCATAACGTTTCTGAACAAAAGACTGCTGGTAATTTCCCGGATATTATTACTGTCATGTCTTATAATATCCATTACGGTTACGGTTATTCTAATGCTGATAAGACCGAAGAAGAGGTTTATGATTATCTTGATGGTCTGGCTAAAGTGATTAAAGATGCTGATATCGTCGCTCTTGAAGAGGTTGACTTGTCTGTTCCCAGAAGCCACGGCATCTCTGAGATAGAGTACCTTGCTAAAAAGGGGGGTTTTAGGTATGCTTATTTCTCTGATAATTGGAATTTTAAGCTTCTTCCTTTTCTTGATCCCGTCTATTTCAGTAAGTTAAGGACAGGTCATGCTGTTCTTAGCAAGTATCCTATCAAACAGGCCAAGACTTTGATCTTTGAGAAACCTGATGCTTCTTTTTGGCATAGATGGTTTTTTATCTGGCGTACTCAGCAGGTCGTCAATATCGGCATTAGAGATAAGACTCTTCAGGTCTTTAATGTTCATCTGGAGTCTGAGTCCAGAGATGACAGGATGTCTCAGGCTCGGCAGCTTGTTGATATGATCAGACATTCAAAAAGGCCTCTTATTGTACTCGGTGATTTTAATGCTTTGATGCCTGAAGCTTCTGTTAAGGATTTTTCTGGTGAGAATTATCTTGGTGATGATACGATCTCTATCATCAGGAAAGCTGGCCTCAGAGAGTTATTTCCTCCGGAGCAGTATTTGAAGGATGAGTCGCGTTATTTTACTTTTCCGTCGAAAAGACCCGATAGGAGATTGGATTATTTTTATTATTCATCTGATATTGATATTTCTTCAGCTAAGGTTTTAGGTAGTGATGCACTTAAGGATGCTTCTGATCACCTTCCTGTTCTTGTGCGTTTTCGTCTTAAGAATTCTTGAGTTCTGATAGTTTTTTGTTTTTTGTCGTCCTTACTTATTGTTGTTTTTTCTTTGCTATGACCTGTGCATAATAGACTGCTTGTCCGAAACTGATCCCTCCGTCGCCGGCTGGTACTTTTTCGTTTATCAGCACTCCTTTTGACAACATATAGCTTGTGAGTATGTGGCTGTAAGCGCATCCTCCGCTTAGCAGTACGGGTTTTCCGTTCCCGTATTCTTTGGCGAGCTTGTACATCCCTTTCGCCAAGTATTCCTGTACTGTTGCTGCCAGTCTTTTCTTATCCTTATCTTCATTCAGAATCAGCCACCGGAATAGAGGTGTCGTCATGAGCGTATTATCATATATTACTGGTTCTATCTCATAGCTTTCTCCGCTGTTCGCTTCAAGCAGCATTGCGGGTCTTCCGTCGTATGTTCTTCTGTCGCATAATCCCAGGAATACTGCTGCTGCATCCAGTATTCTTCCGCAGCTTGTGGTCTTTGGTACGTTGAATCCTGTCTCTAGCTGCCTTTCTAGTACGGTTACCATCTCTCCGTCGTAATGTTCCAGCATCCTTCGTCTTAGTTCTTTTTTTGTCAGTATCTTGCTTAGTATTCCCATCAGCATCCTTGCCGGGCTTCTTGTTGCTGCGTCTCCTCCTATCTGCGGTTGTTCTTCCAGGTGTGCTGCTCGTTCTCCGTTGATAAATATTTCTCCTCCCCAGATTGTTCCGTCGGGCCCATATCCAAGACCATCTGCGACTATCGCTGTAAAGTCTTTGATCTTATGTTCTGCTGCTACTGAGTACGCATGTGCTAAGTGGTGTTGTACTCGGACAACTTTTGCTCCGTATTCTTCTGCTAGTTCCTGCGCGTACAATGAGGTATTGTATTCTGGATGCATGTCGCAGATGACTGCTTTTGGTTTGCAGTTTGTCATCTTTAGCATCTTTTTTATGCTTTTTTTGTAGTTTTCAAAAGAATCATAGTTCGCTGTGTTTCCTTGATACTGCGACAGTATCGCTTTCCCGTCTTTCACTATGCAGAAGGTGCTGTTCATCTCTGCTCCTAATGCGATGATATCCTCTTTAATGTTATCATCAAGATCGAGTTCTATCGATCTTGGGACATAACCCCTGCTTCTTCGCAGAAAGAGTTTCTTTCCTCCTATCACTTTAACTACTGAATCATCCACGTGATTTGTTATCCGTCTGTCATGGTCCAGGATGTGTGTTGTAAACTGCTGTTCCTTTTCTGTCGTTATAGGATAGTCTGGCATATTGGATGATGTCATGACCAGTGGTTCATCTAGGTGTTCGAACAGCAGGTAGTGTAGTGCCGTATATGGCAACATGACTCCTATGGTATCCAGTTCGCTTACCAGTCTCAGTTCCTCTTTTTTTTCTTTCTTTTTTTTCAGCAGGGTTATGGGTCGTTCTATGCTTTCCAGAAGCTCTTTTTCTTTTTCTGTAATCTCTGCGTATTGTTTTGCCATCTTTATATCTTTCACCATGATCGCGTAAGGTTTATGTTCTCGTCTTGTCATCTGTCGTAATCGTTTTGCTGAGTTCAGTTTACATGCCAGGTGAAATCCTCCCACCCCTTTGATCGCTACTGTCTCTCCTTTCTTCAGTAGTTCTGCTGCTTCTTCTATGCTTCCTGTTTCCTGACCGTTTGAGTAAAGCCTGATTTTTGGTCCGCATTCTTGACATGCTATGGTCTGCGCATGATATCTTCTGTCTGTCGGATTTTCATATTCTGCTTTGCATGTCGGGCACATCTCAAAGTCTTTCATGGATGTTGTTTTTCTGTCGTATGGTGATTCTTCTGCTATTGAGAATCTTGGTCCGCAGTTTGTACATGTTATGAAAAAGTATCCTTTTCTTCTGTTTTTTGGGTCTTTGAGTTCGCGTAGGCAGTCTTCGCATAGGTATAGGTCTGGTGGCACTTCTGCAAAGCCTTTTCCTTCGCTTTTTATTATGGAGAAACCTTTGAAATCCTCTTCCTTGTAGTTTTCTTCTTCTTTTGCTTCCCAGCTGTCTATCCTTGCTAATGGCGGTTTGTTCATGAGTATTTCTATGAATTTCTCTTTGTCGCTGACTACTGCAACAACTCCGTTTCCGGTGTTTTGCACATACCCTTTTATCCCTTCTTTGACACAGGCATTGTAGATGTATGGTCTGAAACCGACTCCCTGCACCACTCCTTTTATAAAGAACCTGTACATGATCCTGATTAACTGCTTGCGATATAATAAGATTTTGCCTTGATAGTGAGATTTATAAGGCTGTTCGTTATCTTTTGTTATGGATGCTTTATTGCAGGATTTTATTTTTTGGTGGTGATTGTCATGACTGGATCAGATGGTTCCAATAAGAGTATCAAGTATGTTTTGGCTTTTGGTAATCCTTATGTTGAGGAGGATTCTCTTGCTGTTGACATAGCAGATTTTTTTCTTAAGCACCCTGTTCCTGGTGTTGAGTTTCATAAGTGTATTGCTCCTGATGAGATCATGAATTATCTTGATAAGGATTTTTTTATCCTTGATGTTGTTGCGGGTATTGATGATGTTATGCTTATCGAGGATATCGATTCTTTGGCTAATGAACCTAAAGCTTCAGTCCATGATTTTGATCTTGGTTTTTTTCTGAGGATGATGAAAGAACTTGGTTCTTTGGATTCTGTAAGGATCATCGGCATACCTAAGAAGAGTTCTAATGATCTGGATAAGCAGGCTGTTGACGACCTTCGTGGTAGGATCCTGTCTTTCGTAAGAGGATTTTCTTAAAACGATCCTGACAGTATAGTTTTCGGAATCAGCTTCTTTCCATGTGCATCTCTAGAAAATGTGTTGAGCAGCTTATGCAGGGGTCGTATGCTCTTATCAGCATCTCTATCTTATCTTTTATCTCTTCTTCGCTCTGATCAAGTATTCTTGGCAGGAAATCCCTTATTGCTTTTTCCATAAGTGCTAAGTTTTGTGTCGTCGGTGTTGTGATGTCTGCTTCTGTACAGTAGCCTTCTTCGTCGAACTTGAACCTGTGGAATAACATCCCTCTTGGTGCGCTTACTGCTGCTATGCCTTCGCAGGCGCAGGTTTTTATGTTGTTCTCAGGAAGTTCTTCTTCTTTCAGTTCCAGGTCTTGAAGTATCTCTATCGCCCTGTTCACTCCGTCAAGAACTTCTATCGCTTGTGCGGGTACATTCATGAAAGGATTGTTTCTTTTATGTTCTATGTCTTCTACATATACTGCGCTTTCATCGCTTAGCAGTTCTGTGTTGTTTATTATCCTCGGTAATGATCCTGTGAAGTATTCCTTTCCTTCGTTCGTCGCGAATTCTGCGGTGTTTCCTTCTCTGAAGTATTCTTTGAAATGGTCTGAATAGTTTTTCGTCGGGAAGCAGACTCCTTTTTCGCATCTTACTATTTCTTCTGAATCGAAATAACTTCCTCCTGTAAGAGCGAACAGAGGTACTGTCTCATAGAACTCAGGATAATCCAGTCCCATGAACAGCTTTACGGTCTCTATTGCATCGTCTTTTATTGCGTAAAGGTCATCAAGCAGTTTTTTCATCTTTTCTTTTGTTGGAATCCTTGAGAATCCTCCTATGACGCAGGCTATCGGATGCACGTCTCTTCCTGCTATGGTTATGACCATCTCATTGCCTAACCTTTTCAGTCTTAATGCTCTCTCGACGAGTTCTTTGTGTTTCTTTAGCAGGCCCATGGCTCCGCCTGTTTTATAGTAGTCAGGTAATGCTAAGAAGTAAAGATGCAGTATGTGGCTTTGTATTATTCCACCGATGCTTAATAGTTCTCTTAGTTTTTTTGTCTGCTCGGATACTTTTATGTTGAAAGCGGCTTCTACTGCTTTTACTGATGCTATCGTGTGTGATACTGAGCATACGCCGCATATCCTTGATGTAATGTGGCTTACATCATTGTATTTTTTTCCTTTCAGTATGCCTTCAAAGTATCTTGCTCCTTCTATTATTGAAAGTTCGCATTGTTCTACTTTTCCTTCACGTACCTTTATGTTCAGTTTTGCGTGTCCTTCTATCTTTGTTACGTGGTCCAATGTTATTGTTTTTCCCATCTTTAAAGCCCTTTATTTTGCTTCTGACCGCTTGTCTCTTGGTTCTGTTTATTGGTTCTTATTGGCAGTAATATTAACTGCGCTTTCTGTTTTTTTGTCTTTGTTCTTGAATGCTTCTCCAAACCTTGTCAGCCGGTTCATGACATCTCTTTCTGACAGGCCAAAGCCTTCAAAAAGTTTTACTTCTGCTGCGAAGTTAGCTGTCGGTAATGGTCCTCTACACATGATGCAAGGTATCCCCTCTCTTATGCACGCTGCGTTGCACCCTCCTCTTGTCATCGCGCCCATGCATTCTATTTTTTCTTTTAGAAAACAATCTACCCCTCTTCTTGGGCATTCTGCACATACCGGCCCTTCAAATTCTTTTGCTTCTTTCCCTTTCAGGTACTTCTCGCAGAATTCTACGAATTCTTCTTTTATTATCGGGCATCCATAAAGGTGATGGTCTACTTTTACGAAATTTTCCAGTGGTTGTGCAGGTATTGAGTCTTCTAATAGTTGTTGGTTGTATACGTAGGCTTTTAGTTCTTCGTTCTCTATGAAGTTTCTCATCGCAGGGATGCCTCCCTGACAAGCGCATGCTCCCAATGCGACCAGCATCTTTGATTTTTTTCTTATTATCTTTATCTTCTCTGCTTCTTTCTTTGTTGTTATCGTCCCTTCCACGAATGCTATGTCAAACTCTGTTTCTTTGTTCTTTTCGTTCAGCAGGTCGAAGTACTGTACGTCAAAGTTTGATAGCAGTTCTGTTATCTTATCGATGAAAAGTATCGTGAATAAACATCCTTCGCAGCATGTGAAGGTGAAGAATCCGATCACTGGTTTTTTCTTCTCTGTAATTTTTTCTGCTCTTGGGCTGGTAGAAAGATCTGTGTCTTGAGCCACAGTTGCTTTTGAACCTGTTGAGGCACTTGGAGCTGTTAAGACGCTTGTCGATATTGAAGGATCTTTTGTTTTCTCTGCTTGTTCCTGTTCTTCATACTCACCCATTTTTTATTTTCCTTTCTTTCAGCTCTTTTATATTTTGCCTTTTTAGTCTTAATCCTTTTTCCTACGTTTGATTATGCTTAAGAAAATTTGGTAAAAAAGACAATTATTTTTTTGAAAAGTCTCTTTTGAACCCCTTTAAACCCATAAAAAACGCCATACTACTTCTTGGTGAAGAAAAATCTTTATAAGCAAGTATTATGATTGACTCCTTATTGCTCCAAGGAAGATGCTTACTTTGTAGACCCACGTAAAGCGATTACTCAGTATTTACCAGACATAAAAAGAGGCGCCACAGATATGAAAGTGTTGATGTTCGGTTGGGAGTTCCCCCCCTTCAAGAGCGGCGGATTAGGTACTGCTTGTTATGACTTGACCAAAGGCTTGAGTTCTCAGGATGTTGATGTTACTTTTGTCATGCCTTACGCACCAAAAGATGCTAAGGCAGATTTTGTTAAGATTATCGGAACTAATAACCTCTCTAAAAACATTAAGATAAAGTCTGTAAAGACCATCCTAACCCCTTATCAGACTTTTGAATCGTATAATGAGGTTTTGGTCTCTAAGAAACTCTCTGGAACCTCTGATAAGAAAGAGGCGTACGGAAAGAACCTTTATGAAGAAGTTCAGCGTTATTCTCTTATTGCTGCTGAGATTGCTAAAGAAAGTTCTTGCGATGTGATCCACGTTCATGATTGGATGACTTACAAAGCAGGGATCATAGCCAAGCAGATCACAGGCAAACCATTGGTCGCTCACATTCATGCAACTGAATTTGACCGTACTGGAGGAAATCCTAACCAGATTATCAGCCATATTGAGTTTGAAGGACTACAAGCTGCTGATGTTGTCATTGCTAATTCTAACTGGACGAAACAAAACGTCATCAATAGTTATAAGATTGATCCTAACAAGATAGAAGTTGTACATTGGGGTATTGACAATAACAATCCCTATTATGGTCTTAATCAGGCCAGTCCTTTTCAGGATGAGAAGATTATCCTTTTCTTGGGCAGGATTACGATCCAGAAAGGTCCTGAATATTTTGTTAAGATGGCGCGTAAGGTCGTTGATTTTGTCCCTAACACAAAATTTGTTGTTGCCGGTTCCGGTGACATGTTTGAGCACATGGTAAACATGGCTGTTGATTATGGTATTGCTGATAAGTTTGTCTTTACAGGATTCCTTAAAGGCGCTGATGTCCACCGGGCTTTTCAGATGGCTCATCTTTACGTCATGCCTTCTGTTTCTGAACCTTTCGGTCTTGTCGCTCTTGAAGCTCTGAAGAACAACACTCCTATTATGATCTCCCGCCAATCCGGCGCCAGTGAGGTCATCAATCATGCTTTTAAAGTTGATTTTTGGGATGTGGATGAGATGGCTAACAAAGCAGTCAATATCCTGCTACACCCTGAGCTTTATGAGGAGTTAAAAGAAAACAGTTACAGGGAAAGTGCTAAGTTTAATCTTGAAGAGCCGGCTAGGAAGACTAAGGCTATCTATGAGAAAGCCATACAGCTGATAAGATAATAAGGTGAATTTTATGGTAGATCTATGCTTTTATTTTCAGGTGCATCAACCTTTCAGGATGCGCAAGTACTCTATCTTTGATATAGGTAAGAGCAAGGAGTATTTTGACGATAAGAAGAATATTGAGGTTCTCGCTAAGGTTGCGAGAAAGTGTTATCTTCCTGCTAATAAAGTTATGTTAGAATTACTTGAGAAACATCCGGAGTTTAGGATTTCTTATTCCTTTTCCGGCGTCTTCCTCGAGCAATGTGAAAGCTGGGCTCCGGATGTTCTCTCTTCTTTCAAGAAACTTATAGATACTGGACGTGTTGAGGTTCTTTCTGAGACCTATTATCATTCTTTAGCCTACCTGTTTTCTAAGGAAGAGTTTAAGGAGCAGGTCAAGAAGCATCGTGAGACTGTCAAACGGTTGTTTGGAGTTGAACCTCGTGTCTTCAGGAACACCGAACTCATCTATAACAATGAGATTGCCAAATTTGTTGAGGATATGGGTTATGATGGTATCCTTGCCGAAGGTTGGGATTCTATCCTTGGTTGGCGTTCTCCGAATTTTGTCTACCGACCTAAAACAACAAATAAAATAAAGCTCCTTTTGAAGAATTATCGCCTTTCTGATGATATTGCTTTTCGTTTCTCTAACAGAGGGTGGTCTGAGTGGCCTCTTACTACGGAGAAGTTCAGCCAATGGGTCAATGCTTATAATGGTAATGGAGAAGTTATCAATCTCTTCATGGATTATGAAACTTTTGGCGAACACCAGTGGGAAGATACCGGTATCTTTGAATTCATGCGACACCTTCCTGAAGAGATCCTGAAGAATCCTGATAATCATTTTAAAACACCTTCAGAAGTTATTGATAGTTTTCCTGTCAGGGACGAGATTGACTGCCATCATATGATCTCTTGGGCGGATATGGAGCGTGACCTCTCCGCGTGGCTTGGTAATCGTATCCAGCAGTCTTCTATCAACAGGCTTTATTCCATGGAAAAATCGATCAAGGAAAAAGGCGATCCTGAACTTTTGGAGCTTTGGAGAAAACTTCAGACATCTGATCATTTCTATTATATGTGTACTAAATGGTTCAATGATGGTGATGTCCATAAGTACTTTAATCCTTACGATTCACCTTATGACTCATTCATTAATTTCATGAATATACTTAATGACCTCACTTTAAGGATGAAGAAGAGCGAGGATAAAGAGGTTTCTGTTGATGAATCCTCTGGACAGGTTGACGGACAAACTGATGGCGAGGTGGCTGTTGATGGGCTGGGTAAAGCATTATAAGAGAAAAGATTCCGGTGCTAAGAATATCCTGAAAAGGAAGGAGAAACGTGAAAGATTTTCCAGAATCTTTTCTAATAGTGAGAAGACTATGAAAATACCTCGTGATAAGTATTTTATCCTTCCTGATGGTTCTCAGCTGACTGATCTGTATGATCTTGCTGTCTGTCTTGAGAACATTGATGATCAGGTGTTAAGACACCACGTCAATGAGGAGAAGAACGACTTTGCTAATTGGGTCAGGGATGTTTTTAAGAAGGAAGATCTTGCTGATGCTTTGATGCAGGCTAAGGATAAGAACGAGTTGCATGTCGCTGTGCTTAAGCACCTAGCTTTTGAGAAGAGGTGAACTGATGGAGACTCTTGAAGGATTGCATGAGCTTGAGGATGTACCTGAACAGTATTCTTTCAGGTTATACAGGTCTGGTACTATCAGGAATCTTTATGAGCTTTATGATGCTCTTCAGAATATGGATCCTGAAGTTTTCTATCACCATGTAACTTCAGAAAAGAACGATTTCAGTAATTGGGTAAGGGTCATCCATAAGGATTATCATTTAGCGGATATGCTCCGTCCTGCTATGTCTCTGCATGATTGTGCCTCAGCAGTCTCTCAAAGGATCTATGATATCCGAAGGACTGATGAAAGATCTAAATCTTTGACTGGAGACAATATTGATAATCTTCTGCTGGAAGAAGAGAATAGCGTTCAGGAATATAGCATGATAACTGTTGAGTCTGCTGATGGCTCTGATGAAGAAAAAGAAAAGACCGATACTGATAGAGATTCTGAAAGTAAAGATATTAAAGGCGTTTCTTCAGTAGAGAGTTATATTCTTGATATTCCTCCTGAAAATAGATTTGTAGAGAAGAAACCTAAGAAGATTGAAGATAAACTACCGGCAGTCTTAAAAGAAGGTTCTGATACGAATACAGCTGATGATGCAAATATGGAACCTGCGGAAGTCAGACCTTCTGATCTGAATGAAGATGAAGACGGCCGTCTTATTTTACCTCCCGGAGGCGATGATCTTCTTGAAGTCGCTGAGGATTCTAAGGAAGGGATCAGGAAGAAGCTAAAGAAGGCTAAGGAGTTTATCGATCCCAAAGGTTTTGCTGATGATATGAAAAAGGTCTTCACGATCGAGACCAAGAGTAAGAAAAGACGGAGAAAGATTGATGAATTGAAGAAGGTGTGTAAAAATGAAGAATAAGACTATTGGCGTAATATCTATCAAAGGTGGTGTTGGTAAGACTACTGTTGTTTCGAATCTCGGAGCAGCTTTGGCAAACAATTTTGGTAAGAAAGTGCTTGTTATAGACGCTAATTTTACTGCTCCTAACCTGGGGCTTCATTTGGGTGTTGTAAAGCCAGACTTGACCATCCATGATGTTCTTTATGATAATGTTCCTGCAGAAGAAGCGATCATAAAGACAGATTACGGTTTTGACCTTATAGCTGGTTCGTTGAACCCTAAGAAGAAGCACCAGTCAAGAGTTAATCCTTACAAGCTTCATAACAGGATCAGTTCTTTGAAGAAGAGCTATGATATTATTCTTATAGACTCGTCTCCTAACCTTAATGATGAGATGCTTTCTACAATGATTGCGTCTGATGAGCTTTTGGTGGTCTCAAGTCCTGATTTTCCCACTTTGAGCTGTACCTTACATGCAGTCAATACTGCTAAGCAGAGGAAGACCCCTATTTCAGGCATCGTACTCAACAAGGTCAGGAATAAACGTTATGAACTTAAGGCCAGTGATGTTGAATATGCTGCTAATGTTCCTGTCGTTTCTAAGATCTGTGACGATGTTAGGGTTCTTCAGGCTCTGGCTAATACGACTCCTGCTGTCCTTCAGAAACCGAAGAAAGATTTTGCTTTTGAGTATTACAAGCTCGCTGCAAAGGTTCTTGACAAGGAGTTTGATGATCCGCGTATCAGGACGAAGCTGAAGAATCTTAAGAAGCTGTTTGGCAAGAGATGATTTTGATTGCTGATTTTTCAGCTCATTGTTATTGAAAATCTCGTTAGAGATTTGCAAGGAGTTTAATACTCGTCCTTTAGGTCGGGGATAGACCCGAGTGGCGAGTTTTTGTTATTTTTATCTGGTTTATTGAGGTATTTTTTTATTATGGAAAAAAAAGAGGTGCCAAAAGCAGAAGTATTCTTTGAAGTCTCCTGGGAAGTCTGCAACAAAGTGGGGGGCATCCATACTGTCGTGAGCAGCAAGGTAGATGAGATGCTGCATCATTACCATGAGTATTTTGTTATCGGCCCTTATTTTCCTGATAAAGCCAAGGGCGAGTTTCTCGAATTGGCCCATCCTGAGATCTGTCGTAAGAGCTGTGATCGTCTTAAAGAGCTGGGCATTGTTGTCCATTATGGCAAATGGTTGGTGGGAAAACGGCCGCAGGCTCTTCTTATAGATTTTCAACCCTTATTCTCTAAAGTTGATGATATAAAGAGAGAGCTTTGGGATCGTTTCCGTATTGATTCTTTAAATGCAGATTTCCAGTTTGATGAGCCTGTAGTTTGGGGTTGGGCTGTCGGTATGGTCCTTGAGTCTCTTAGTGAAGTGTTTGCTGATAAGAAAGTTGTCGCTCAGTTTCATGAGTGGATCTCAGGTTCTGCTATGCTTTACCTTAAGTCTCGTCAGACCAGTTTAGGTTCTGTTTTCACGACGCATGCTACTGTTTTAGGCAGGGCTCTTGAGAGTGATGGCGTCGATCTCTATGATGAGAAGGATGGTGCGAGTTTTCTTGAGAAGATAGATGCTGATAGGGAAGCTTATTCTCGTAATGTTCCTGCTAAGCATCTGATGGAGAAGGCCTGCGCGCATAATGCTGATGTGTTCACTACAGTTTCTGAAATTACTGGTCTGGAAGCAAAGTTTATCTTGGGAATGGTTCCTGATGTTATCATCCCTAATGGTATAAATATAGAGAATTTTGCTTCCGCTGAGGAATGTTCTGTCAGGCACAATCTTTTCCGTAACAAGCTGTTCCTTTTCCTTATGTATTATTTTTTTCCTTATTACAAGATTGATCTTGAGAAGACGCATCTTATCTTTCTGGCCGCTCGTCATGAGATTCGTGATAAAGGCATTGATGTCTTTATTAAAGAGCTTGCC
>JALWQS010000079.1 GCA_027083015.1 Candidatus Woesearchaeota archaeon | reverse complement strand
ATATACAACAATACTTCGGTAAAAAATATTTTTGAGAAAAAATAAATAGAAAACAATAATTATTATATAAAATAACAACATTTTTAAATTAATTAGTTAAAGGTAAAAATAGTGTCAACAGAAAACACTATAAAAGAAAGAGGCAAGTATGCAAAACTAGATTCTAAAGATAAAGCTATCTTAAACGAGTTAAGCAGAGACTCAGCACAAAGCGCAGCAGAGATATCAAGAAAAACAGGAATATCAAAACAAGTGATAGGTTACAGGATAAAAGACCTCATAAAAGAAGGAGTCATAAAACAAAACTATGCAATAATAGACCTCGGAATTCTAGGATACGAACTCTACGATGTGCTGATAAGATACAAGACCCTAGCAAACGAAAGAGAGGTCATAAACTACCTAAAAAGAAAGAAAAACGTGATAAGCTGCGATAAATGCATCAACAGATTCGACCTGATAATAAGAGCATGGGCAAGAAACCAAAGAGAGCTAAACAAGCTGATAGAGGATCTTAATATAAGATTCAAGGATCTCGTAAAAGAAAAAGAGATACTCTATATAGAAACAGCCAACTTCTACGGAAATAAAGAACAACTAGGTGCCAGTATCATAAGCTTAGAACCTCAAAAAGAGACAGAAGAACAAGAAGATGAAGGAAAAGAAAAAGGAAGAGAAAAAAGAAAAAAAGAAACAAAGACAGAAAAAGAAAAACCCGATGACAAAGACCTGCTGATACTCTACGAACTTTCCAAAGATTCAAGAACGCCACTGCTGAACATCGCCAAGAAAACAAAACTATCCTCCAACGCAGTAAGTTACAGGCTGAATTCTCTAAGAAGAAACAAGATAATCATAGGAAGCAGCATCTTGACAGAACAGAAGGTTACAGGCGAACGATGGAAAGTCCTGATAAGAAAAAAGATGGACAAAGAAAGAGAAAGAGCATTCCTAGCGCATATAACAAGACACAAAGATATCACAAAAAGCGAGATATACTCAGGCAGATGGGATACGGGATTCGAGATAGAAACAAGACAGGAAACACTCAGAGAGACAATTATGGAACTAAGGAACATATTCTCAGACATCATAGAAGAGATAGAAATAGTCAGGATCACAGAAGAATCAAGAAGAACATACGCTCCGCTAAAAAAAACTGACCAGACAGAATGAAAAAAGCAGAAAAAAAAGGAACGAGAAAAGGAAATAAGATACTACTGACAGCAACAGCAATGATAACGACAATAATGATAATCCTCTTACTGTCCAGGACAGCAAATGCAGAACCATGCCTCATACAAGGATACGTCTTCAACATAGGACAGACAGCAGCAGCAAACGCAACTCCAGTGACGATCTACAACCTGGGACCACCAGAAAAACCCCCAGCAGGACACGTAAAAACAGGAGAGAACTACCCACCAATACCAGTATACTACAACCAATACAAATACGTAATAGACTGCATACCAGGAACAGACCTGATAGAAGTAGTAGCAGAAAACTCAACCTATTACGGAAAAGAAGACGCTACAGGACAATACCTGACAGAAATAAACATAACCATGGACCAAGTGAAAAAACTTGTAGATATCAGAGTGGACCCAAGAGCTGGATTCGCAAGACCTGAAGAATATACAAACTTCAGCGTGAACGTAACAAACCACCAACTGGTAGCAGATAGTTTCACACTAAGCCTAAGCAACACTACAGATATCGCATACCTAAACCAGACCAGCGTGACAATAGCAGCAGGAGGATCAGCCTTAGTTACACTAACAGCCAGAGATGATACACCAGGAGATTATCAAATAAACATCACAGCAACATCAACAACAACGCCCTCAGTAACAGACACGTACGAACTGACATATGTGACAGATCACAAACCGATAGCCAGCGATACAAGGATAGAAGAATGGAACACAACAAACTACTCGAGCAATGCCTCATTAGTACCATTCGACCATTACATAAACATAACAATAACAGGAAAAGACCTTGACGGAGAAAGAGACACATCACAGATCGTAGCCTGCTCAAATGATATATGGCCCGTCAACGGCAGCTGCGCACCAGGAGCGAAACTATGCGACATCATGGACGCACCAGTAAAAGCCAGCACCACAGGACAGGAACTGAGCTGCATACATGCAACAAACAAATCATTGGTGGCGAGCTATGTCTACGTATGCGATTCATTGAACGAATGCGCAAAACCAGAAGTAGGATACTGGTGCGAAGACGAATGCAACCTGACAATAAATATAACGATGAGCAACAAGACATTCGACAACAGCCCCTCATTCAAAGCAGAAACAAAACTACAAGGAACCGTATCAGTACCTACCTATTGCTACTACAAGACAGACTACAACCCTACAAATTATACACAGCTCAATACCGAAGCAGAATCAGAGATAAACTACACCATGCCGGAACAAAACTGGTCATACATACCCACAAACCTGGGAAGATACCCATTCATACAACACTACAACTACTACAACGGATGGCACAACCTAACAATCAAATGCAACGCGACAGGACTAATAGGAGAAAACAGCACCAGATTCAAGATAGAATACACACAAAGAGACAAAGTATATTACCAGGACGGAGACCAGATAAAGCTCTACCTAAGACTGGAAAAAAGCGGACTCAACGTCACAGCAAACTTCTCACAACTAGACTCAGGATTCACAGGAACAAACTACGTAGTTAACAACACAGGACTAGACTACAATATAACCTACAATATAAGCCTAACAAACACAAGACCTGATGGGCAATACAATGTGACCATACACGCATTTGAACCTAACGGAACAGAAACCATGAACGGATCAATATTCGTACATCTTCACAATAACTGGACAAAAGAAGACATATCAAACGCGTTCGACTGCTGGAGCTTCAAACAAGGATACTACTTTGACGAGGTCGCCTGCGACTGGGAATCAGACCTGAACCATGTAGCAGACCTTGTAGATGTCTTCAGAGTGGAAATATCATGCTTCGACAATATAGATAACGATCTTGACGGAAAGACGGACATAAATGATACAGACTGCGCAGGGCAATATTACTCAATAAGAAGAGAAGTAGGCATAGACTCAGCATTCTTGGGGGACCCCTGCTTCGACAATGTATGCAGGGCATGCGTAGGAGGAGTAGACAACAACAACGACGGCGTATGCGACCAATCAACAGGAGATGGAGTAAACGTAAGATACCTCAACTACGTAAGACCAGGACAGGAATTCAGGATAAAGTTTCTCAAGAACTCAGGAGTGAATGGAAAATCAATAAGACTGTCAGTCAATTACTTCAATGAAACATTCAATATAACAGAAAATAAGTCCTCAATCGTACAACTGCCAAAGATGGAACTAGGAGGATGTGATGGGGGGGAAAGATGCAAATCAGTAACAGCAACAACCTACAATCCACCAAACCCAGATACGTTCACAGGAACTCAACTGGCAGAAAAGATAACAACGAGAATATCAGAAAATACGCAAGAAGCAAACTATAGCAACATAGCAGCAGGTAAATCAATAGACGGACTATCAGCATTCCAAAACCTGGTATTCTTCCAGGTAAATGCAAGCGCGATCATCAACGAAAGCGACAACGCAAGCTACTGTTTCGACACGGAAGACAATGACCTTAATGATTACGCAGACTGCCAAGACAAGAGCTGTGACCAGATAAGCGATCCAGCAACAAACAACACCTGCGAATATGGGACAGAACTGACATGCGATGACGGATTCGACAACGACGGAGATGGATATACCGACTGTCAGGACAATGACTGCTTCCAAAAGAACGGAACGACAGGACCATGCTATGCAGTAGAAGATCACAACAGCACAAGCTGCGCTAACGGAATCAACGATGATTTCGACTGGGGACGGTTCGGAAACGCTTCAATAAGCAGATCATATGAAGACAAGACAGGATCAGACATACAACTGACAGACTGTCTGGACATAGACTGCGACAGAGACCTGGGATCAGTACCATTAAATGCCAAATGCGAGTACGCAAAAGAAGACACCTGCAACGATGGATTCGACAACGACGCAGACGGAAGATACGACTGCACAGGAAACGCCTACAAGACAAGCTACGAAAGAGACTGCACACGATGGAACAACCCATTAGGAAGCGGACCATTATACCCCTGCCCAAGATTCGAGACGATATGCGACGATCAGATAGACAATGACCTTGATTCAGACTATCCTAACGGAGCCATAGATCCATACCTACACATCAACACATCCTACGGAGGATGGGACTGCCAAGACATAGACTGCAACGGAAAGAAAGGAGACCCATTCTCAAACGCAATATGCGAATTCAGAAACGAAACAAGCTGTGACGACGGATTCGACAACGACGCAGACGGACTGACAGACTGTTACGACCCAGTAAGCTGCACAAACACCAGCGGCTCAAGATGGAACCTCACAGGACTATGCAGACCATGTCCTAAATGGGAAAATATAACCATCGACAGCTGCAGAGACGGAAAAGACACAGACTACAACGGGCTGATAGACTGTGAAGACCCGGACTGCTATGGGATGCCAGGACCGGGAAGAAGCTACTGCGGATATGTAGAGAACTGCACAGATGGTACAGACAATGATTATGACGGACTCATAGATCAAGCAGACCCGGACTGTCAAAAAAAGATAATCTCTGCTGATGAGACAGGACCAGGAATGTGTACCGACGGAATAGACAATGATGAAGATGGGAATACAGACTGCGCAGACAGCGACTGCGCAACAAACATGAGATGCATACTAGGATCATACAATAATCCATGCGCAGATATCGGCTATGTAGGAGCAATAAGAGTGTGTAGACACAGGTTCGTGAAGAGAGGGGAAAACGAAACGTTCAAGTATTACCTAAACGGACTAAATGCAGGTTCTGTAGTACTAAAAGCAGGAAATGTCGATTACAGTTTAAGAAACATAAGCCCAATACTGGATGATACGACAAGCTTCATGACAGGAACAACAACAGGATTTGTCAAGCTAAACGACACATACGGACTAAAGGCACAAGCAGACTCAGGATTCACAGGCAACCTAGACCTAAGATTAACCTCAACAACAGGAGCAAGCTTAACACCAGGATGGAGAAGCATATTCGTATCAACATCCATACCAGGAGTGTACGGAACAAAGACAGCATCAGTCTATATAGCAGAAGATGAAGCGCCGACGATAAACGGGATAAACGTAACAATAGGAACAAAGATCATAGTGCTAAATGAAGTGAACGTGAGCATAAAAGCCAACGCTTCAGACAAAGGAACATATAATTCAGGAATCGCATGGTGCGAATTCAACATAAGCAACACGTACCACAACATAAGCGACTGCACATACTCAGAGACGCTAGCACCAGGAAACTACCACTACACCGTCAGAGCCTATGACGGAGCACTAACAACAAGCGACTGGAAAAATATAGATTTTGTCGTACCTAACAGACCATTGCAGGACGGACCATTCTATGACCCATATGGCGGACCAAATAAGATAAACTATCCTGACAGAAAACACTTCTACCCGCTAAACTCAAGCGATCTGGTCAATATCGGAGTAAATTTCAACGGAGGATCAGGATTTACAAGCAGCAGCACAGGATGTAAAGTCACGATAATCAACAAGACAGACACCGTATCTGTCCAAAATATAAACCTAAACGCAACAGCAATACCTGGAAAGGCAGTATGCAATGGCCAGATAAACCTCTCAAAGATAGATCCTGGCGGAAACGCCTCAAAAGTCCCTCTGGACGTTTACCATTTCTACGTATCAGTAAACGACACATCAAACATGCCCGCAGAATCAGATGTACAATCAATAAACGTGTGCAGATACAAGTTCAACAACAGGACAGGAGAATACGAGTGCATGGACCAATGCGACATCAAAGCACTATCAAACAAAGCACCAATACTGATACTTAACATATCAAACCAAAGCTGGCCAAGAGGAACAAAACTTACAGTCATAGACCTAGATGATCATTTCTATGATCCAGACCATGACGAACTCACATACAGATGGGAAATAGACACGACAAGGATCAATGTCTCAGTAGACCCACTCACTAAATTTGTAACATTCGATCCAGATCCCACATTCACAGGAGTAGCAACAATAATATTCTACGCCAGTGACGGCATAAGTGAAACACCATCAAATCCTGTACAACTAGAAGTTACATATGTACCTCTGATACTTCCGACAATACCGGCCGGAGGAGGCGGAGGAGGCGGAGGAGCAGCAGCAAAAGCTAACAAGACAGAAATATGCAAAGAAGACTGGATATGCTCAACATGGAGCGTCTGTTTCCCAAACAGCCAACAGACAAGAACATGCCGAGACAGAAACGAATGCGGAACACAGATGGACAAGCCAGAAACCACAAGATCATGCACATACATACCAACATGCAGGGACAGAATAAAAAATCAGGGAGAAGAAGGAGTAGACTGCGGAGGACCATGCAAACCATGCGCAACATGCAACGACAACATACAAAACAGGGATGAAACAGGAATAGACTGCGGAGGAGTATTCTGCCCACCATGCCCAACATGCAACGACAACATAAAGAACCAGGGAGAAGAAGGAGTAGACTGCGGAGGACCATGCAAACCATGCGCAACATGCCATGACGGAATAAAAAACCAGGGAGAGATGAATATAGACTGCGGAGGACCATGCCCCTCATGCAGGGTACATATCATGGAAAAGGTCATGAACTGGCACGCAATGCTGTTAGCTATGTCACTGGCCCTGATGGGACTGTTAGCCACGCTTATATTATTAACAAGATTATTAAGAAGAAAATATTTAAGAATAAAAGCCAAGAGCCTAAACTATTATATGAGGTTGAACAGAATGTTTGAAAAGAAAAAAGAGGTAAAAAAAGAGCTTCCGATCATGCACTGGGTCAATGTAAGCCTGGACAAGATAGAAGCCGATGTAATGAGCAAAGAAAACAAAGAAGTAGTGAACGAGATAGACAAACTAGTAAGGATATTCTTCAAAAGAGTGTTCTTTATAAGATACGCATTTACGGATGAAGAACTGATAGAAGAGATAGAAAAACACAAGATAGCAGCTCCAATAAAGAAAGCAACAGCCATACTCTTTGAAGAACTGGCACAGATAAAATATGGAGGGCTAGAACTAAACAAAGAAGAAATCCAAACACTGATATCACAAGTAAGAGTAATAACAGAAAGAGTAGTCAGCGAAATAGAGAAGAAGAAAAAGACAAGAATAAGTATCTCAGAAAAAGACATCACAAAGATAAACCAAACACTAAAAGGAGCCAAAAAACTAAGCCTAAAAAACCTCTTCGGAAAGAAATAAGCGTGAAAAACATGGAAAAAGAGATAAGACAAGAGATAGCAAAGATCAAAACAGAAAGAAAAGGACTGTTTGGCCTTTTAGGCATAGCAGCGATAGTGCTCTTAGCCACAGGAACGATAGTGCTTGAAGATACAAAGAATACAAAAATCATAGGACTGGCCACGTATGATACCTTAGAGCCAGAATACAAAAGCGTATCAGGAGGAAGTCCTGGAAGCACATTAAGCTTTGAGAAGATACCAAGCATAAAAGCAAGAACAGGAGAGAAGATAAGGATAAAGGTAAAAGCCAACAAAGAAGGCGTCACATTTTCAGACAACAGCCCACTGTTTGAGATAAGACAGGACGGAACCATAGAGTTTACAGCAGAAAAACCAGGCCACAACAGGGTATTCGTGATCGCTGCCAAAGGAAAAGAATACTATTATCAGGACTTTATGATAGAGATAGAAGAATAAAACAAAAAAAGAAAACAACAAAACAGACCTAAAAATAAAGAGAAAAAAGAACACAAACAGGAGAAACATGAGAAAAACAAAAAAAGAAAGTAAAAAAGGGAACAAAAGAAGAATAACAGAGATAATCATATCTTTCATCATGATAATCACATTGGCTTATATAGTCACAGCAGGAACAGTAACATGGGACCAAGTACCGCCTCCGGCAATAAACTGCACACAAGACAACATATGCACCTGGGACTTCAACGCGACAAGCAGCGCAGGCCTGCCGATCAATTACTCACTGGACAAACCACCATTCTCACAAAACATAGATGGAACAACAGGAATACTCAATTTTACACCGACAAATGATGAAGTAAGAGATTATGATATATTCGCCATAGCTGCAGAAGTAGGAGGATCAGGAGCAGTATTTAGTAGGATAAACTGGACAATACTCAACACAAACGACCCGCCATACGTAGTAAACCATACGCCTGTAAAACAGGTAAACCTGACAACACCAGAAAACAGCACATTCTACTTCAACGTAACAGCCTCAGATCCAGACCTGGAATTCGGAGACTACCTAAACTACACATGGCTGATAGACGGCATTATAGATAATGAAACACTAAACTCAACAACATACGAAGTGAACTACACACCAGACTTCCTATCAGCAGGCATAAGAGTGATACGCGTAAACGTGACTGACAGCGAAAACGAAACAACATGGGTGAACTGGACAATAAACGTAACAGACGTCAACAGGTTATGCAGACAGAACGCGACAATACCAAACATAACGATAGAAGAAGATACGATCGCAGAGAACAACTTCTCATTACAAGACTATTTCTACGATCCAGACATAGATAATTACCCATTATACTTCAACGTAACAGGAAACACAGACATAAACATAAGTGCGAACAGGACAGCAGACAACAATGTAACACTAATACCTAACCATAACTTTTTCGGCACTAACACTGTCCAGTACAGGTGCTGGGACGGGACAAACTACTCCAACTGGAGCAACGAAGTGGTGATAAATGTAACAAACGTACCTGACGCACCTGATGTAGAAAATATACCTAACATGACCATATACGCAGGATCCCTGCTAAACTACACAGTAAATGCATCAGACGTGGACTTTGACACACTCACCTACTATGATAATACAACACTGTTCAACATAAACCCCACAACAGGAAACATCCTATACTTACCGCCAGAATCAGATATAGGAAAATATTCAATAAACATCACAGTAGGAGACGGAATGTTTAACGTAACAAAAGTATTCAATCTCACAGTAAAGAACAACTCAATACCGGTACTGAGCCCCATAGGCAACAGGACAGCAATGGAAGCATCACCGTTTACGCTTATGATCAATGCAACAGATGCTGACACGATAGATGAACTGAACTTTAGCTACACCTGCAATAACTGCACAGGAACAGTAGATCCCAGCATCTTCAGCGTAACAACAACAAACAGCTCTCCAGAGAACGCGACAGGACTCATCAGCTTCACACCAAGCAACAGCGATGTAGGGAACTGGTCAGTGACCTATTACGTAAACGACAGCAGGGGAGCAATGGATTCAGAGACCATCACATTCGCGATAATAAACCTTGATTTTGATCCGATACTGGATCCCATACCAGACCAGATAATGAAAGTAAATGAGATCTTCAACCTTACGATAAGCGCGACAGACCAAGACGGAGACATAGAAGGATTCATGGACAACACAAGCCTCTTTGACATCCAAAACACTACAGTAATGACAAGCCCTGCATACGGAGACATACAATTCACCCCGACAACAGTAGGAAACTACTCAATAAACATATCAGTAGTGGACAGCACAGGAGGAATGGACTGGCAACAGGTATGGTTCAATGTAACATACAACAGACCACCAACCATCTATCCACTGCCAGACGTGATAACAACAGAAGACAACCAGACAATAATACAAGCCAACGCCTCAGATCCTGATCCGCAGGACAACAACTCACTGATATACTATGATAATACTACGCTATTTGACATAGACCCGCACACAGGAACCATAACTTTTACACCAGACAATACAGAAGTAGGAAACTACTCAATAAATATCACAGTAGGAGACGGAGAATACAATGACAGCACAATACTAAACCTGACAATACTCATATACAATGACTTCCCATACTGGGATCCGCCGCTTGAAGAGTATTATGTCAACGACTCAAACTACCTTAGCAAATCAGCATGGAACACGAGCGATTTTGATACGATTAACACTAACAAGACAGTATGGAACTATTCATTCTGGCAAGACAATGAGACGACTATATACATGACAGCATTCGACGAAGAATCAACCACCCTGGGATTCAATGCAGAATTCATAAATTTCACAAATGCCTCAAACGACACAGTAAGTCCAGGACCAAACCTATTCACACTGACAAACTATAACGGAACAACAGCAAAACTGGTGTATAAACCCACGAATGATGATGTGGGAACACACTTCATAAACTTAACTGTCAACGACCTGACAGGAAGAGTGAACGGAACAGTAATCGAACTAAAAGTACAGAACGTCAATGACGCACCAATAATCATAGGACATAGTCCGACACCAGACAACCAAGACATGCTTGAAAACACCACAAAAACATTCGAGATCAACGCAACAGATGTGGATTACGGAGATGTCATAAGCTACAGGTGGTATCTCGACGGAAAACTGATAGCCGGAGCGACAAACAAAAACTACACATATTATGCCGACTGGCTAAGTGCAGGAAACAGGACGATAACAGCACAGGCATACGACCTGCAAGGAGACTATGACAACCAAACATGGACATTAAACATAACAAATGTCAACAGAAAAGGATGGTTTGGAGAGATAAGACAAAACAAAGACAACAACGATTTTGATGGAGGAAACTTCACAAATACAGAACTTGACAGTAAACAGGCCGTAACACTTGAGGATCTGGGCATAATATACGAATCAGAAGGGTATTATGAGTCCAAACCACTGAATGCACAAGAATCAAACTATTTCCACAACTTCACTAACATATCATGGACAGGAAACATAACATCAGGAAATCCTAACGTTACCTTCAATGTATCATTCCAGACAAGAACAGGACTGCCTGAGAACGGAGACTGCCCTACGACACTCACAGGAAACTATTCTGAAAAGATATACACAAGCGGAGAGCCCATAACATCTCAACCAGAACAATGCATACAATACAGGGCAGAACTAAAAACCAACGACACTAATTACACACCCACCATAGAAGCAGTGAAGATCAACTATGAAATAGCTGACTATGAACAAGAACAGGCAACTAGAAGATACTGGGTGTTCCTAAAAGATTATTTCAAAGATCCCGATACTGACGATGTTCTCAACTACACAGTCACAGGTCCTAACGGAAGCGCAATACCTTCATCCAAGGTCAACATAACGATAGACAACATAACATCAAGAGTGACAGTAGTTACAAACAATATCTTCAGCGGAGACGTCTATGTAGAATTCCATGCTACAGACGGAGAATATAACATAACAAGCAACCTGATAAAGATGACAATAACAGAGATACCCCCAATACAACAACCCATAATAATCCCTGTAGGCGGAGGAGGAGGATCAGCAATACCACAACCAGTAGAGGTAGAAGTAAATAAATACGTACCCACACCCGTATCATTCAGACTATTAGCACCGCTAAGCGTAACAACCTATGCAAACGATACTATGAAGATACCGATAAACGTGCTTAATAACGGAAACTTCACGATACAAGACATCACACTAAGCGCAGAGACCGAAAATGAATATGTAGATATGCAGCTTTCAAAGACAAAGATCGCAACATTAGGAAAAGGACAGACAGATGTCATCACACTAAATGTACAATCATTCAAGACATACGGAAACTACGCCATCCTGCTAAAAGCAGATGGAGAAGCAGTATACAAAGCAGAAGATGGAACAGAGATAAAAAGTCCGGTACATGAAAAAGTAAAGATATTCGTCAACAGCCTGCTAAAAGCAAAAGGAAACGAAAGCGCAGTGAAGACAAAACTCGCATTTGCAGAAGATCTGCTATCATCAAACCAAGAATGCCTTGAACTCAACGAGTTCATAGAAAAAGCAAAAAAACTCATAGAAGCAGGAAAGGATAAAGAAGCGACAGTCATGCTCGACAAGATAGTAGAAAGCTGCAAATTCCTGATATCACCAAAAGAAAAACTATCTACCAAAGCACCAGAAAAGAAAGCAGTAGAGATGCCAAAACAATCAGCATACCTGCTGACAGCAGTAAGCATACTTACTCTTTTGGTAGCATTATCACTGGTAGCAGGATGGACACATATGAAAAGAAAGAAAAAAGAATTCATGAGAAAGATCGAACGATAAGAAGAATGAAGACACTATAAAGACAACTAAAAACACAATAACTATCATATAGTACTAATATAAGTATATAAAGAAAAATACTCGGTAATAAAGAAGAAAAGAGGGGAAAATGACAGGTGAAAAAAAAGAGGGAAAAACAGCCGAAGTGGATGATAGGCTCACAAAAGAAGAGCTGGAAGAACTGGAAAAAAAAGTAGTAGAATATCACACAGCTGTGGAAAAAGCCAAGGCACAGATCGGAAAGATACTTATAGGCCAGCACACAGTAGTAGACTCAGTATTCAGAGCTATATTCGCAAACGGCCACGTACTTCTGGAAGGAGTTCCGGGAATAGCAAAAACACTGCTCGTAAGATCAGTATCAGAAGCTATGGGCTGCAGTTTCGCAAGGATACAATTCACACCAGACCTGCTGCCTTCAGACATAACAGGAATGACATCTTATCAAAAAGAAAAAGGATTCTACATCATAAAAGGACCAGTATTCGCAAATTTCATCCTGGCAGACGAGATCAACAGGGCACCACCTAAAGTCCAGTCCGCTCTTCTAGAAGCCATGCAGGAAAAACAGGTAACAATAGGGCATGAGACACTACAACTACCAGTACCATTCTTCGTACTAGCTACACAAAACCCGCTAGAACAGGTAGGAACTTACCCTCTTCCGGAAGCTCAAGTGGACAGGTTCCTGTATAAAGTAATGGTATACTATCCTGATTTCGATTCAGAGATAGAGATACTGAACAAGAACATGACAATCCATAAGTTCGAAAAGTTCAATGTTGAGCCCGTATTCTCACCTGAACTCATAACAGAGATGCAAAGCAATACGAAAAAGATATACCTCTCGCCAAAGATCGAAAGATACATAGTAAGCATCATAGAAGCCACAAGATTCCCCCAGAAATACAAGCTAAAGCAAGGACATTATATAGAGGTAGGAGCATCACCGAGAGGATCGATTGCAATGTTCATATCAGCAAAAGCAAACGCTATGCTAAAAGGAAGAACATATGTCATACCAGACGATGTGAAAAGAGTCGCTCACGACGTATTAAGACACAGGATAATACTAACGTACGAAGCACAAGCAGAAAAAGTGAACACTGAGATGATAATAGATGAAATTCTAAAACGGGTGCCAGTACCATAAACAAACTGACACAAAAAAGGTCTAAGCAGCCAAGACCAAAAAAATAATATCAGAAAAGAGGCGAAGAATGAAAGAGTTTAAAGTCAATGTCGCACCACTAATAAGCAGGCTTGAACTTATATCAAAGAAGAGACTGACAGGATTCCTTAGCGGAGAATTCAAATCAATACTAAGAGGAAGAGGACTGGAGTTCCACGGCTACAGAAAATACAACTCTGCAGAAGACGATGCTAAGATGATAGACTGGAAAGCATCATTAAGATCAAGATACCTTGTAGTGAAAGAGCTGATAGAAGAAAGAAACAACAATGTGATGTTCCTGCTGGACGTGGGCTCAAGCATGTCATTCGGATCCACAGACAAGCTGAAAAATGAGTACGCCATAGAACTATTTGCGGCCATGGCACACGCACTACTGGCAGAAGGAGACTCAGTAGGAGTTACACTCTACTGCGAGAAAGTAAGGAAATTTATCACCCCAAACATAGGAGCAAAACAACTTTACATGATGCTAAAAGAACTCACCGATGTAAAAAACTATGAGGGACAAACAGACTTTGCAAGCAGCTTACACGAATTCGGCGCCATGATGCCAAGAGCATCAATAATAATAATGGTTTCTGATTTCCTAAACCTTAGAGGTGACTGGCTAAAAGAACTCAAACTCCTGAATGCAAAACATGAAGTCATATGCATCGTAGTGAACGACCCAAGAGACCTCAAACTTCCAAAGGAAACAGGAGAGATAATGGTCAAGGATTACGCGACAGGAGAACACCTACTCATAAACACTGAACTGATAGCAGATGATTATGAAAAAATAATGACTGATCATATAGTAATGCTGAAAAACACGTTCAAAGAAAACCTTATAGACCACATATTCGTAGACACATCACAACCATTTACCAAGATAATGTACACATTCTTCAAAGAAAGAGCTATGCAGGCAGGAGGAAGCTGATGGTAGACATAACATTCGAAAGGATAGGATTCTTATGGCTATTATTTACAATACCATTAATGATAGCTCTGCATTTCTTCCTCATGAAATATACGCGAAGAAGAGCGGTCGTCTTCGCAAACTTCCAGGCACTGAAGAGAGTTACAGGAGGGATGATACTCTCAAAAAATGTGACATTGCTCATCGTCAGAGTCCTTATAGTCCTATTGCTGACCCTGGCAGTATCAGGAATGACTGTCTGGATAAAAGCGCCAACATCAACATTTGATTATGTAATAGCAGTAGATGATTCATCATCCATGCTAGCCAAAGATTTCCAACCGGACAGGATAACAGCAGCAAAAGAGACAGCAAAAGAGTTCGTAGATAGCGTAACATCCGACGTAAAAATAGGAGTTGTAAGTTTCGCAGGAGTCCCAAAAGTAGAAAACACATTGACAGACGACAGAGAGAAAGTGAAAGAGACAATAGACAAGATAAAGATAAGTGCCATCGGAGGAACAGACATATCAAGCGCAATAATAACAAGCGCAAACATGCTGGTAGAGGACAAGAACCGAGCCAGATCAGTGATACTCATAACAGACGGAAGGCAAACAACAGGCGGACCATTATCAGAAGCAATAAAATATGCGCGTAGCAAAGAAGTTACAGTATCCGCTATAGGCATGGCCACTAAAGAAGGCGGAAGTTTCGAAACAAGTAAACTGTTAAGTACAATAGATGAAGAAGCATTGACAGCCATCGCTATCCAGACAGGAGGAAAATTCATCAAAGCAGGAAACAAAGAAGAGATGAAAGCTGCGTTTAACACAATAATCAGTCAGACAGAACAAAACCTGCCACACCCCTTACAAGTATGGCTCTTAGGCATAGGATTGTTGTTATTGTTCCTAGAATGGGGCCTGATCAACACAAGATTCAGGACATTGCCTTAAGATAGACACTATATAGATAGAAAACAAATAATTCTTTTGACACAATATTTTTATAGGGATGAGATGATAACACAATAAAGAATATGAAACAGGGAAGACCATTTGGATCAGAGATACGACAAAACATCGTAGAACTTCTTCATTACATGGGAGAAGGGTATGCCTATAAGATCTACAAGGCATACATCTCCATATTCCCAAAGATAAGCATGAGATCAGTATATTATCATCTAAAAAAAGGTTCAGATATAGGGGAATTTGAAATCAAATCTATAAGGTCAGAACAGGGGGATTATTCATGGGGAGACAGAGCCGAAAGAATAATCTATAAGCTAGGACCCAGAGCAATAGCTCAAGGAAACAAGAAGATAAAGGAATTCTTTGATAAAAAGGGAAACTGACCCCCACAAACCATTTATCTCAGAATAACAGCAAAATTGAAGAGAATTATTTCTAGATAATTAATCTAAAAAATAGATAGTAAAGTATTATAAAAAAGATAAAATTTATAAATAAAAAGATAATTATATCTAAAAAATAGGTAGGTCCAACCTCCTTAACCCCCTATGGCACTAAGGTGCCACACCCCCATTAACCCCCAAAGTGAAACAGAGTGACAGAAACATTAAGAACAAGAATCATAGAACTGTTATCCAAGAACCTCAACAAAGCATATTCAATCTCAGACATAGCAAAAAACTTGGGGGTTGCTTATTCTCACACACACCTATTCATAAAAGAACTAGCAGAAAAAGAAATAATAAGAATAGAGAAGATAGGAAATGTATCAGTATGCAGACTGAACATAAAAGAACCACTAACACTTTCTTATCTATCGCACATAGAGTACAATAAGAGTTCAGAATGGAGAAGAAAGAACCCGCATTCTAAAAAGATAATGGAAAAGATAGAGAGTATAAAAGACAATGTCCATTGTGTAATGATAAGAGGAGGAAAGATAATAATAATCATTCCAGAAAAAATGTCTAAACCCGAAATGAAGATATTCAAGAACAGGACAGTAATAACAAGAACACAACTAAAAGAGAACCAAAAATATTACTCAGAGACCATAATACTACACGGAGCAGAAAAATACTGGAGCCTAATAAGTTAAGAAAAAGAGATAAAAAGAAGAAGAGAAAGAAAGTAAAGAAACAAAAAAAGAACCAAAAAGACATTCCAACAAAATATTTAGAAAAAGAGGTGAATTATGCCAGAGATCAGCAAAGAAGAGATGGAGAAACTATTAGCCAAGTACAAGACCAAACTAGAGGTAAACCTCTCACCAGGAGATGAAGAAGTACAAAAGATAGGCACGATAAGAAGCAGAGCATACACAGAATTTAAGGAAGAATACCTGCCAAAACACATGGGGTATTATGAAAAGCTCTGCAACCAAGCAGAGAAATTACTACATGCGAAACCAGACCCTAAAAAGATAAAACTAATGAAAAAAAGCATAGAGACCTGCCATCTAAACGTCACACCAAGCGGCGTATTCTCATTATCACTTCTCGCACCGATCATAATAATAGTCTTTGGCGCAGCAATAAGCTTCATACTTACAGGAGGAGGAATATTCTTCCCCATATTCTTCTTCATAATAGGCATAAGCATAATGGGGCCATTAGGAAACTGGCCAAAATTCCTGGCAGACCAGTGGAGAATGCAAGCAAGCAACCAGATGGTACTGTCAATATTCTATGTCGTAACATACATGAGACACACATCAAACCTAGAACTAGCCATTGACTTCGCAGCAGAACATCTCATGCCACCATTATCATTAGACTTCAAAAGGATAATATGGAACATAGAGACAGAAAAATACCCATCAATAAAAGAAAGCCTGGATGCTTATCTCGACACATGGAGAGAATACAACATGGAATTCATAGAAGCCATGCATCTGGTAGAAGGATCACTCCTAGAAAGCGACGAGACAGCAAGAGTAGCGATGCTGGACAAATCATTAGACGTCATACTGCAAGAGACATACGAAAAGATGCTGCATTATGCCCATAACCTAAAATCCCCGATAACCATGCTTCACATGCTGGGAATAATACTGCCCATTTTGGGATTAGTAATATTGCCATTAGTGGTCTCATTCATGGAAGGAGTCGCATGGTACCACCTAGCAGCACTTTACAATGTACTGCTGCCAGCAGGAGTCTATTATCTGGGAAAACAGATACTCGCAAAAAGACCAAGCGGTTACGGAAACGTAGACCTATCAAAAAACCCAGAACTAAAAAAATTCAGAAATGTAATCATAAAAGTAGGAGGGCAAGAGATACAGATCAATCCGCTCTACATAAGCATAGTCATCGCCGTAACATTCCTGTTTATAGCGTTCTTACCGCTGATAATACACATAATAAATCCAGGATGGGACATAGTAATGCTAAGAGACGGCAGCATAGTAACAATAGGATCAGGAACCTACACGCATGAAGAGGCAAAATTCTATTTTATCGGATACCAAATGTCAGTAAAGCCGGAAAAAGGATTCATAGGACCCTTCGGCCTCGGAGCATCACTGCTAAGCGTCTTCCTGCCACTATCAGTAGGAGCGAGCTTCGGATTCTACCACAAGACAAGGACCAAAAATGTACTAAAGATAAGAACAGCAACAAAAAAACTGGAAGCAGAATTCGCATCAGCACTGTTCCAACTGGGAAACAGGTTAGGAGACGGCTATCCGGCAGAGATTGCATTCGCAAAAGTAGCAGACACCATACCAGACACCATCTCAGGACAATTCTTCGCACTTGTAAGCCACAATATACAACAACTAGGGATGAGCGTAGAACAAGCAATATTCGACGAAGAAGCAGGAGCGATAAAACAATACCCCTCAGACATGATAGAAACATCCATGAAAGTACTCGTAGAAAGCGCAAAGAAAGGACCATTAGTAGCAGCACAAGCGCTGATAAATGTCAGTAGGTACATAAAAGAGATGCACGCAGTAGATGAAAGACTAAAAGACCTGATGGCTGACACAATAAGCTCTATGAAATCACAGATAAGCTTCCTAACACCAGCAATATCAGGAATAGTAATAGGAATAACATCCATGGTCACAACAATACTAGGAAAACTAGGAGGACAACTACAAAAACTACAGACAGAAGGCGCAGCCGCACAAGCAACAGCAGGAGTAGGACTGACACAACTCTTCGGAGACGGAATGCCAACCTTCTACTTCCAAATAATCGTAGGTTTCTACGTCGTACAGATAGTATACATACTTACTATCCTGACAAATGGGATAGAAAACGGAGTGGATCCGCTCAATGAAGAATACCTTTTAGGAAAAAATATGTATCATTCAACAATATTATACTGTATAATAGCGCTGGTCGTGATGTTCCTATTCAACCAAATAGCAGGCAACATCATAGGAGGAGGAATAGGAGGATAAAGAGATAAAGGGATAATAAGCACATAAAAGAGAAAATTACCTGTCAGCAACGATCTCAATAACATCACGATGCTTAAGAAGATGATCCTTACCTACGGTGCGCTTAGTCTTAACATCAATAGCACGGATGAAGTTCTTACCGAAATCAGTATGAAGCTTAAAAGCAAAATCCAATGCAGTAGATCCTTCAGGAAGAAGAAAACAATCAGGCAAAGTGTTGCCATGCTGATCAGTAAGCTTATTGACACCACCAGGATAGACGGCTATATACTTCAACAAGTCAAAAACAGCAGCATCCAAGGTCTGCTGAACACCGGTAGAACCAAACCTATCCAGAACATTCTTCCTTATGAAATCCAAAGCAGCAGACTGCTTATCATTGAGTTTTCCGGGTTCTAACACCTCAAAAGAAGAATCGCCAGGAACATAATCTATAATCTTATGCTTGGCGGCTTCACGAAGAGCAAGTTCAGACTCCGCAGAACAAGGTATGATCAGGTAATCAGAAAATTCCTTCTTCAGACGCTCAAAATTCTCATCAGCGCCAGGAATATCAATCTTATTAGCAGCAATCACCATTGGCTTGGTACGTTTACGAAGACCAGTAGCGATACTTTTCAGATCATCCTCTGACCAAGACGCCGGCCTTTCAGCATCCAGACCAAGATCCCTGATGACGTCTTCAGCCATCTCTTCAGTAACCTTAAGACCGGAAAGCTGCTTGCCAATAGCCTTAGCAATATTACCTTTCTCCTGCATGACAGCACGGACAAACTTTTCCCAACCCTTCCTGATAATGCCCAAATACCACATATCAAGCTCGTGCTCAAGAAACGCAATATCCTTAGCAGGATCATAACTTAAAGGCTCAACAGGCTCCCCTTTCTCATTGATAGAACCAGAGATATCGATGACGTGGACGAGAGCATCAGCTTGCCTGAGATCATCCAAAAACTGATTACCCATGCCCAAACCAGTATGTGCGCCAGGAACAAGACCCGCAACATCCACAAGATCAACAGGAATGAAACGCTTATGATGAATACAAAAGCCTTCACGAGGATCACATTGCTTGCCAAAATCCTTATCCACACAATCTATCCTGACAAAACCTACAGCGTGATTAGGCTTAATAGTAGTGAAAGGGTAATTCGCAATATCAACATCTGCAAGGGTCGCACTTTTAAAAAAAGTAGACTTTCCAGCGCTTGGTTTTCCTACAACTCCTATAAACAATGTATCACCGGACAAACAAAAAAAGCAGTTCTATATAAATATTTCAATATCAAAAAATCCACAAACTGCTTCTTCAACGTAAAAGGAAGTACGATAAATTAAAGATTTTATCGTACCAAAATGCAGAGATTTTGAGTATGCTGAACTAAACAAAGCTCTTGCGAGATTTTTAATAAATATCTGTAGAAGTTATTGAATAGAATAAAGGAGTATAAAACCCTAGCAGAACCGCCGAAACGGTTCTGCTGGGGAAAAAGAGGTGAATATGAATTAAAATGCTTTTAGAGCCACATCAGACCCATAGTAACCTTAAATCTTAATTATTGAAAACCCTGGCAGAACCGCCGTGACGGTCCTGCTGGGGAAAAAGAGGTGATAATGATATAAAACAAACCATAATAAACCAAACCACCAACCCAATCCAGTATACTAAGTAGTGCCTTGCTGATATATAAAGTTTTCGTTTTTTGAGTATTTTGAAGTAGTAACAAATTACATAAATAATGGTAAAGGTAAGATAGGAAAAAATGGAAAGATGTGCCAGATGCAAAAAACCGGGAAAAATAAGGTATGTGGATAAGATATTGTGTAAAAGCTGCTTTTCAGAACTGATAGAACGCAAGATAAAGAAAGAGTTCAAGAAGTACAAAGTAAAAAAAGACGCTAAGATCAAAGTCAGCGATGAAGTAAGCGAATACACATTAAAAAATATAATAAAAAGACCCCTAAAGATCATAAAAAAAGGAAAAGCAGATTACGAAACAATAAATTACACGATGAATGATAAGATAGAAGAGATCCAACTAAGCTGGTTTGAA
>JALWQS010000078.1 GCA_027083015.1 Candidatus Woesearchaeota archaeon | reverse complement strand
TTCTTTTCTTTCTGTTGATCTTTTGGTTCTTTTTGTTTCTCTTTTGGTTCTTTCTTCTCTTCCTTTCTATGTTCTTCTTCATGATTCCTGTTTTTATCTTCAGGGATGGCTCCTGTTCCGGTCTTTTCTTCTGTTCCAGTTTCTGTTCCATCCCACTCTTCAAACTCTTTGTCCAGCTCTTTATCCCATTCATCTTCTTCTTTTCTTTTTTTTCTTCTGAGCAGGAAGAGCAATATCATTAAGACCAGCAGTCCCAATAACACGTTTCTTGTGGTCAGCCAACTTTTGTGGCCTGGTTGTTTTATTTTTTCATCGACGATCTTTGCTGCGTCTTTTTGGTCTTTTGCTAGTACCAACAACACTTTATCGTCTTGTTGCCATGCGTAACCTTGTGCATTTTTTGTTATCAATGGATATATTGTTGTCTTTCCTATGGCTCCCGTTTCATACTCCAGGATTTCCATAACTTTTCCTGAGAGTAGCTCTTGAAGTCCTTTCTTTGCTGATTGTGAATTCGAGAAGGTGAATGTCCATACAATCACTTTTTGTTTGTCTGTTGCATTGTTTGTTCCTTTGATTATCTGATATACTGTTTTTGTCGCTTTTTGCACCCCTGTCAATCCTACGCTTTCAGGCGATACTTCTTTTTCACTTATCTGTTCTATCTCTTCGCTCTGCCGTACTGCATTGCCAGTGATTGAAGGAGTGTTTTCTTTTTCCTGTGTGTTTTTTTCTTTTTCGTTTAGTGCTGTTTCCCTTTTCTGAGTTCCGAAGGTTCCGTATCCGGCTCCGTATAGGGTATCATATGTTGATTTATAGGCCACTATGCCATCAGCGGCTTCTATCTTGATGCCGAAGTCTGAGTCTGGTTGCGCCAGATCCGAGAATTTCAGTGTATTTCTTCCGGGTTCTGCTTTTTCCTCTTTGATGTCGGGTTTTGCGTCCGGGTAGTACACAGTTACTTTTAGGTTGGTTGTTTTTCCTGGATTATAGATCGCTATCTCTCCGCGCATCCCTTTTTTTGTGCTTCCTTGGGAGAAATACCATTCTTTTGCCGCACTAGTTGAACCTGTGCTTCCGTATCCTGCTTTTGTTAAATCATCATAATGAGTTTTTTGCACGACTATCGCTTGATCGCTGTTTATGATCAGGGAGTACGGCTTGTTTCTCTTGGCGTAATTGTTCAACATGATGAGCTTTTTTATCAGGTGTTCTGCCGTCGTAGTAAAACTTTTTCTTTCATCTCCGTAATCTATGGTTATGTTGATCAATGCGTCTTCCAGCCCGGGATTTAGTATGTTCAGAAAATCTGTTTCTGTATCAGAGACTTTTCCGTCTGGAAAATACCATCTTTTCGCAGCTTCTGTTCCGTACCCTCCTGTTCCTCCTGAGAATTGTTTATCGTACTGTACTATCTCTGCTAGTATCGGCGTATTGCTTGATACTTTCAGTCCATATCTCTTTTGTGAATAGACTTCGTCTTTGAGGTCAAACCTTTGGACTCGTTTTTTAGGTATTTCTATCTGGAATGTTTTTCTTGCTCCGTCTTCAAGATAGACTGTTACTGTCGCTTTTGCTATCTGGTTTTCCGGATTGAAGATATAAAGTATTGTCTTTGCAGATCCTGTGGTATATCCTTCTCCGAATTCCCACAGTTTTTGAGGCATGGTTCTGGCTGAGTCTCCGAATGCTGCTGAGTTTGCTTCGCTGTATTGCATATATTCTATGAATAAAGGCTCGTCAGTGTTTATCTCAAGCGCAAATGGTTTTCCTGTTTTTTCATATGTTCTTATATCGATTGTCTGTTTGGAGTTCCTGTCTATTATGACGCTTTTGTGCATCTCATCTCCTTTTTCATAATAAAACTTTATGGACATCCGCGCATCCTTATCTAAAGGGTTTAGTACGTGCAGGTATGCCGGTGAGTCTCTCGTTGATGTTCCTCCTGCTATGTAATAGGTTTCTGCCATGACTGAGGGTAATATTATCCCTATAAGAAATGTTAGAAGAAACAACTTTAGGATCGTGTTTTTTTGCGCGTTCAAACTCCCCCCTCCTTTAGCTCTATACTTTGTGAATATGATCTATTCACTTGCTCTATGCACAATGCTCTATACACATACTCTTTGCACAATACTTTACATACATTGAAGCAATAGATACCTCTTGTACCTATTGTTTTAGAATCACCCCTCTGATGGTTTAACTGCAAGATTGTATTTAAAGTTTTGCTCTTCTAAAGAAATAACTATTTAAACTAAAGCTGTTTTTGTTCAGTATAATGTTTTGTATCGTTAAGGTGACGATTTTACTCTGCCTGATGGGAATGTGACAGGTGTCATCATGAAGGTTAATATTGATTTCAGGAAAAGTGTTGAACAGAATGCTCAGGCCTATTTCGAGAAGGCTAAGAAGCAGCGCAAGAAACTTGAGGGTGCTAAGAAGGCTTTGCTTGTTTCTTTGAAAAAATTAGAGGATGAGAAAGTCAGGGGTGAGAAAGCTCTTGATCAGGCTAAGGAACAGCTTGCCGAGAAGAAAAAGAAAGTCTCTAAGAAAAAAGAGTGGTTTGAGAATTTCCGTTGGTTCTTTTCCAGTGAAGGTTTTTTGGTCATCGGCGGTCGTGATGCCACCACTAATGAGATCATCATCAAGAAATACACTGATAAAGAAGATATTGTCTTTCATACTGACATGGCCGGTTCTCCTTTTTTTGTCATTAAGGTCAAGGATAACGATCGTTCGCCTTCTGAGCAGACCCTTCAGGAGACTGCTGATGCTACTCTTGTTTTTTCTCGTGCCTGGAAGCTGGGTCTTTCCACTACTGCTACGTTTTGGGTCACTCCTGAACAGGTCACGAAGGAGGCTAATGCAGGAGAGTTTCTTCCTAAGGGTGCTTTTATGATCCGCGGTAAGACAAATTATATCTATTGTTCTCCTAATTGTGCTATCGGCCCTATAAAGGATGGTCACGAGAGCGGTCTTGGGGGTAAGCTTATGTGTGGTCCTACGGCTGCTGTCAAAACGAACTGTGAAGAGTTTGTTGAGATTATTCAGGGCAGAAGTAAGCCTTCTGATATTGCTAAGCTTATCAGGAAGAGGTTTGGTCATGATAGCGGCGATCTTGATGAGATCATAAGACTTCTTCCTGCTGGAAATATGGATATCAAACAGTAGCATGAGGGGCTATTAGAATGATGATCAGCTGGAAAGAGCACAGGATACTGATCTTGGGAATGATTATTTTATTGTTGTCCATTGTCTTATTGGCTTACGCTAATAGTAGATTAGCAGTCTGCGAGAGTTTAAGCGGTAAGGTGGTACAATTCCTGGACAGCGCGAAAAGAGACAGTTGCGCAAACATAAGGACAGCATTGATAATAAGTTATGCAGGACTGGCATTAGGAGTGCTATTGACGACAACCTTTTTCGTTCTGAACAAGAAAAGATAACAAAAACTCGCTACTCGGGTCTATCGCCGACCTAAAGGACGGAGTATTAAACTCCTTGCAGATCTCTAACGAGATTTTCAATAACAAGAACGGGCCAGTTATTTTAGACTGATCTAGTATCTGCATTGAGCAGAATTTTAAGTTATCAGCAATCAGCACCTAAACCATTGAGAACGCCCTTTTATTAGAGACCACATATTCCATTAAGTTAATAAACCCCTTCTTGACTTCTTGCTTTATGCAACGCAAATTATCAGGTTATTATGATTCCATAGCTTCGGGTTATGATGAGCTTCATAAGGATGAGCAGATCCAGAAGCTTGCTTTTGCTATCTCTAAGCTGGATCCGTCTTTTCTTCCTAAGAAAAGTGATAAGCTTCTGGATGTTGGTTGTGGTTCTGGCATCTCTACTGCTCCTTGGGATTGTTTTTGTGTAGGCATTGACCCCAGTATTGAACTTGTCAGGATAGCTAAGAAGAATTATCCTGCTGACCATTTCTTTGTAGCTGCTGCTGAGAATCTTCCTTTTCCGAGCGATTCTTTTGATTTTGTCATCTCTCTCACTGCTATACATAATTTTTCTGATATCAAGAAGGGTCTTCTGGAGATCAGAAGGGTCGGTAAGAAACATTTTATCCTTACTGCTTTGAGAAAATCTAAGCATGTTGATGTTATCCAGAAGCTCATAATAATAAATTTTAAGGTCTTGAAGATCATCATGGAAGATAAGGATATTATCTTTATCTGTGAGAAGCTTCAACCTTCTGAAGAAAAGTAAAGTATGCGAAAAAGGTTTAAAGATAGTGCGAAGGAATTATGTGAGAGAATTATTTTTTCTTTTCTGACTGATCGATCGGTTCAAGAGGGTCTCCTTCTACTACTATGGTGTCCTCTTCTATTATTATCTTGAATGGTTTTCCCAGTTTTCCTATGAATTGATCGTTGTCGTCGTAGTTGAGCCAGCCTATGGCTTTGAATGAGTCTCCGTTCTCTAATAGTCTTACTCCGTAGATGTACTTTCCCATTGATAGTACGAGGCCGTTCTTGTTTACTGGTTTGTAAGGTCCAAAGATGTTTTCAGAATAATAGCAGTGCAGTCCTGTCCATGCTCCGTGTTTTGCTGCCCATGCCGGGTGGTAGCCTCTGAAGTGTGTGCAGAAGAAAAGGTAGTATTTTCCTTTTGAATAGACGAGTTGTGATGTTTCCATCTCATCATACCTGTCTGGTGCTAGTATTGGCGGGTGTAGTTTCCAGTTTATCAGGTCATCTGATTCTGCTAATGCTATGCAGGCGTTGTATTCCTTTTTTTCTCCTTTTTTTCTTGCTGATATTGTCTTGTAGTATTTTCCTGTCTTGGGGTCTTTGAATACGTATGGATCTCTGAAAGCTGGTACGCAGTTTAATGCGTTTCTTTTGTTTTCCATCTCATAGAATACGTTGTCTGCTTCTAGTATGGGATTATTTTCGTGTTTTTTCCAGTTTATCAGGTCTTCTGATATTGCTAGTCCTATCTTTTGTACTAAAAGCTTGTTCTTGTCTCTTCCTGTGTAGAACTTGTAGTATTTTCCGTCTTTTTCTATGATGCTTCCTGTCCATATTGATGCTTCGTCCCATGTGAATCCTGTGGGTTCTAATACTGTCCCTTTCTCTTCCCAATTGATGAGGTCTTTTGATACTGCATAGCCTACTGTGACCGGTTTGCCTAATTTTTCTGGGTGTGCCTGGTGTCTGTGTTCGGGATCTTCATGTTTTTCTGATTGTAGGTAGAACATATGATAGGTTCCTTCTTTCTGTAAGAACCAGAGATCCCACATCCATTTATCTTTGGGACTGTAATGCATAGAATAATGCTCCTTTAGGATCTTCCTTTTCTCATTTGTCATGTTCTTAGTAACCGAATACAGGTATTTAAATGATTCTAATGAAGCATTGCCTTGTTTTCTGGTTTTATCTGTTTTTATGAGAATCTTTGGGTTGAAGAAGTGTTTTGGTGCTTTCTTTACAAAAACCTTTTTAAATAGTGAAACTATATGCTTTTCTGATAAGTTTTTTGTCGGTAATGAAGAGTTTTGCTATGATGGGGTGTTATGATGGAGAAAAAGACCAGGTTCTTTCGCACATTGGGTTTGGCTTTTCAGCCTTGGAAGTATGACGAAGCTACTGAGATACATGGTTGGAGTCTGACCAAGTATTTCTTATTGCTTGTTCTGTTCTCTTTTATCATCAGTTTGGTGATATTTCTGCCTAAGCTTTATGTTGATGTTTCTAACCAGTTTGATCGTTTTGATGAACTGAGTGTTAGTTTTAACACTTCTATGAGGGGTCCTGTTTACTTTT
>JALWQS010000077.1 GCA_027083015.1 Candidatus Woesearchaeota archaeon | reverse complement strand
AAGCAGATCTTGATAAAGGAGGAATATTCAATTTTTATTATGGGTTCAAAGACGATGAGTTCTTTGTTGATGTAAGGACAGTCCTTCAACCACCACAAACATACAGTTTTGCACAGAACGGTTTTAGAGTTCCTCCAATACCTATAGAAGAAGGTCAGGACGAGGACGTTATCAGGGAACTCTGTGAGCTGATGGGTTACAAGCTGGCTGATAAGCTGCTTCTCGACACACTTCTTGCCGGCGGAAATCCACTATTAGGATCACACCCCGCAGCTTCTGATATTTTCCTGGAAGTTCCAAAAAATGAAGGTCTTGAAAACAGCCTCACAGACTACGGGAAAAAAGTCCTTCTTTCTCCCGCCTCTTCCGACGATGATGAAGAAGATAGCAGTGTGAGAGGCAAGATAGCTTATGCAATCTCTGACGCTCTTTATGAAATGATCGGCGTCCAGCAGCCCTTTGACATAGTCGTCACGTTTGACGATCAAGAAGAACCTTTGGCTTCCGCTCATAAACTCTATCTTAAAGATACCGAAGCTCAGAATCAGGGAGAGCTGGAAATCTACATGCCTTATACCGATAAGTCCGAACCTGAAGAACATTACCGCGAGGTCAGTGAGCGTGTTGTAGAGTCCATTGTTGAGAACATGGTCATAGAAACCGCTGAACTTGACAATAAGCTAGAATATGGTATCGAGATGCTATCAAGAACTTTACTTGCCGGTATCGTTAAGCCAGCCTTTGATCATTATCCTGAGGGGGAATTTACCCTGCACATCCAATACCAAACACGTCTTAACGACGATGTCCAAATATTGGGTTATAGGGTGATTCCCAAAGAATAAGAATCAGGGGTGGATAAACATGGATGAAGATATATTGATGTTTGATGAGATAAACGAGTTTAAGAAGCGGAAGAAGAACAGCTTCCAATCTATACTGAACCAGAAAGAGCTTACTGCTGATGAGATGGAAACTCTCTTCTTAGGAGAGGAACAGATGTGAAAATCTCATCAAAGAGGTGATACATTTTTTTGTTTTTTTGAACTTATTTGGCAGCTAAAAGGATAAAATCAAATGTCAGACCTGACAATCTAAAATTATAAATACTGCTTCATTCTTTTGCAAGGTATGGAATACGATCTTGAACTTGAAAAAGCTGCTGAACATATAAAGCAGGAGAACGCCAAGTCTGTCTGTGTGCAGCTACCTGACGGTCTTAAGCCTTTGGCTGATAAGATAGTCGATTTTCTTTCAGAAAAGACCGGTGCTTCTGTAGTGATCTGGGCAGGTTCCTGTTTCGGCGCTTGTGATACTCCCAATATTCCTGACGACCAATTCGATCTCCTGATACAATGGGGCCATTCTGCCTGGAAAAGATGATCCTAAGATCAAAGTTCAAAGTAATGAAGAAAAAAGATAAAAAATAGAAAAAATGTTTTACTGACACAGACCTTCTTAAGAGATCATACCAAAGGTTCTCTCGTCAATTCTACAGTCGCCTCATTCAGCCCTAAACCATTCACAGGAAGGGTGAATTCTTTTGTTAGGGTCTCATTAGGGTAACTCAATAACCACGCATCGTCTGCCGTCAAAAACAGGTTTCCTGAGTAGAGAACATCCACCTTATTTGTATCTACGCAGGGGTAAGGGCTCTCTGGCAATGACTTGCAGTCAGAATCCAGATCTACAAACTCCACCTCAAGATACAAGAACGGCCCCAAATTATCTGTAGAATAGATCTCTTTGTTCACCCTCACTGTAACAGGAAAGTCTGAACTTTGTATATCATCATAGTTTTCCAGGAAGAAACCTCCGGCTTTCTGATTGCCTTCATACTCTGTACCTATCCCATACTCATCAGCCACTATGTTATCTGCTACGCGGTACCACACCACAACTTCTGCTCTTGAATCTTCAGAATCCTCATCAAATATGAAGTCCTTGATCTTAGCCTTCAGTCTTATACCATCATAATTCTTGACTTCTCTTACAGAATAATCCATCTGAAGGTAAGGGAAGTATTTAGTATGGACGCCCAGACCGTAATCATTACTGGCTTTAAGCGCTTCATACAAGGTTCCCTGATCATCATTGCCTTTCAAGAGAAGGTTGTACATCTCGCCAGGCATGTTATCAAAATTCATCTTAGGAACTACCAGGTTCTTGTCTATCTCTGCAACTGTTGTCTGGAAGTATATGTTATCATTGTCAAGATAATCTTTTTCCATGGCAAAGACAGGTATAGGATCCGTGTTTATAGATGGTCTAATGTTCTCGCTCAGAAACGTTTTTGAAGGTCTTCCCAAAGGATAGACGACCTTTTGAAAATCATCACCCTTCTTGGTCATAGAGAATATCTCAAATTCAGAATAATAGTCGGGCAGACAAGGCCCTAGGAGGGTGCACCTGTCTCCATCAAACTTTATTTTTGTAGGCGTTATCTTATCTATAGTTACAAGCAGATAATCTGTTGAGCTTAAGCTGTTCAGAGGATCCTCTTTAGGTCCTTGAAACCTGAAATCCTGTTTTAGCTTAAACCTGTTGACGCAAGTATTGTTTATACAGCTTCCCATCAGGCAACCGCAATCTTCGCAACAGCTGCTTCGGTCTTCAGGACCTTCCTGTACACCCTGATCATTACAATAACCATCTCCGCAGATACTGTTCTTAGGAAGTTTTAAGGTCATGCTAGGATCCAGACCATATAACACATCAAGATCAATCTCGTCGTCACTTGGTGTTGGCAAGCACTCATTATCCAAAGAACAATGTTCTCCTGCTTCGCAACCGCAATCAAAACAACAGCTGTCCATCTCTGAAGCTTCGCAGTGTCCGTCTCCACATCCGTCTTCCGCGACAAACGTATCCGGTTCTCCCATCGTCGCTTCTTCACCAGCAGCTTCACTATCATATTCTGCATCATTGTTCTGTCCGGAAGTCTCATCTGAACCTGCATTTTCCTGCATAGATTGTCCTTTACCTGTCATCGTCTCAGCACTATCACACCTATTGTCAGAATCAATGTCAAGGCAACAACCGTTCTTCTCATCATTCATTATGAACGGTGTCGTACAGGTATTTTTTGTTGATGGTATCTCTTCGGCTTCCAACTCAACCTTTCCTTCTGCACTATCTTTCTCTTCACCTTTTATCTGACTTGTCTCCTGAGTTTTTTCAGAGCTTGAATCATCACTCTCTTTACTTAAGGTCATGAAACCCGTCAGGCCGATTATTATCAGCACTAAAACTATTATTACAATCATACTTGTTTTCACTTGAACACCTCCATAAGAATATCATTTAGACACTCATTTAAAAACTTATTTGTAGAATAATAATGATGAAGAGAAAAACCACAAAAAAAATTAATCCTCAAGCGATAAGCTGAAGTGAAGCCTTGTGAAGTGAAGCCTCATGACAAGGCGAGGACATCAAACCTCGGTTAACAGGACAAGATCCCAATCACCGTCCTTTTCTCCGTCCTTTATTTCTCCTCCTAAACCCAAGGATGATCAGAACAGCTATCATCCCAAGAAGTATCAGGGGTAACAATAAGCCCAAGGCTCTTATTAGGAACCTTATCGTACCTAATGCAAGGTTTATTGCGTCTTTAAACGCTTTGTATAAGCCTGACTCTTTAACTACCGGTGTAGGCTCATATATCTCTATCTGTAATGAGGAGAACGAGACATGATTGTCCATGTATTGTATCCTTCCCTGCAAGCGTTCTATCTCTCCCCGCACCCTGCTAATTTCTCTTTCTACTCTCAGGATATCATTAACATCTTCTGCTTTTGTAAGTATGGTCTGAAGCCTTTCCTCTTCTTTTCTTGAGTTGTTCAGACGCGCTTTTAGGTCTATGTACTCTTCTGTCACATCATTTCCGCCTGTCGTCTGTGACTTGACCTTTCCGAAAGTTCCTGTTTCTATGAGCGCAGCATCAAAATGCTCTGATGGAATCCTTATGTTTATGTGACCTTTTTTCTTTCCGTTCTTATCAGTGTAAGCGCTTGAGTCTGTTACGAATCCTGAGTATTTTTGTGCCAGGTTCATGACCTTGATCGCTGCTGCATCATAATCATCCACTTCTACGCTCAAAGATGCGGTCTTGATTATCTTCCTATCTGTTGTGATATCCCCTTCTGTTTCCTGATACGGCGGCATAGGTGCGGGGTAGATCATGTTTTTTCTGCTGTAGCTCTCATCAGCTTCCATGCCTGGTGCACCGACGGCAACTTCAGGATAAGCAGGTTCTGCCATAATGACTTCTCCCGACGATGATCTTCCTGCTCTTTCATCCAGTATGCCTGTCGCTTTGTAACCCGCACATCCGACGGTAAGCCCTATCATGAAAATAAGAAAAATAATTTTTAAGAACTGTATCGTTTGTCTTGTCTTTTCTTGTTTCATAATAAGTTGTATGGTTTTGTTTTTAATATAACCAGAAGTAAGCTTTGATTCTGTTTGAAGTTATTGATCGTTGAAATCTTGCAGAATTCGGTTGTTTAAGCCCCTATCTGTTGCTGCTCTTGCCCTTTTACGTATTTTGTTCCTGCTATATCAGCGTATGAGCGGGTTTGAACAGAGCCTCACCACATCATCCAGCCGTTCTCTCACTTCCACAGCGTCAAATACCGTATCTTTTATACCGCCTGCATAGGCCTCTTGAGACCTGTGATATAACCATAAGAAATTTTTGTAATGATCCGCAAGTATCCTTGCATCCTCCTCACTGATCGCGAGTCTTCCCCGAACATTCAGATAATTTATCTTATTGACAGTGCTATGCGGCAACCCCATGATATCCTCTGCTGATTCTTGCGATCGTACTATGTTTATCAGATCTCTCACTATAGCGTACTGGACGAGCCTTAACGGGCCTTGTTTGAATGACCAGACATGAGCTTCCGGATCATACCTAGCCATCGATTCTTCCAGGCTGAAATGGACAAGGGTCTTTCCTTTGAATCTCTGCTTACCCGTTGAACATACCTTCTTGTGATTCCTCACTCCATCCCTCACTTTCTCTTTGATCTTCCTTCCGTAACCTGATTCTCTCAACTCTTCGACAAACTGTTCTTCTGCTCTTACATAAAGCTCTTCGTCTCCTATAAGATAACGCGCATCAAACATCCTGTTCGGCGAGATAAAAGAGAATATGGGCTTTCCTTCCTTTTGGAAGAAGCTCTCTGACATCCGGTCTTTTCCCACTATCTTCACTTCCACTCTTTCGTCATAGGTTCTTCTAGACCAACGCATAAATTCTGTGGTCTTCTCAACAAGCTCTTCTGATGCTGTATCATCTTCAGATAATAATACGATCTCCAATAATGATTGCGGCCCTTTCTCCAGTCTTGCATCACTTCCTGAAGTTGTGATCACTCCGCCTTCAAGTATTCCAAAGAACTCTTTCAGTTCTGCAATCGTTCCTTCCTGTACTGCTCTGTTGAATGAGATTATGTGATCGAAGTAATCCCTATACTCCCTTCTTGTAGGACTGACATACCTAATCTGTTCTTTAAGCTGCTCTTTATTTTCTGTTGTCTTTTCAGGATCCATGTGTTCTCAACACCCTTCTCAAAAACAATAATTGCCTATTCAGCAGGAATCTATATGTTGGTTTTATCTTTATGATTTATATATCTTTCTTTTGTAACCACTAATAAGTAGTTTGAAATTCTTTTCTTTTTTCGGTTTTTAGGACAACACACCCCAACCACACATTACAGGAACATTTAAAAAGAGAGAAAATTTCGTCAACTCATGGCAAATAAATCTTTCTGTGGCGATTGAAGGCCAAAAAATAGATAAAACAGGCTATAGA
>JALWQS010000076.1 GCA_027083015.1 Candidatus Woesearchaeota archaeon | reverse complement strand
TTTAAAAAGTTTTCTTAACAAAAACTAAAATAAAAATCAGAAAATATTCAAGAGCTCTTGATCAGATGAGAAAGAATATCCTGCTTCGTCATGACATTATCGCAGTAATGACAACGATAAGATTCACCATGATCCTTGTAAAAGATCGTAGGTGCATGCTCAGTCGCGACATTAGTCACGCATAAAGGATTAGAGCAATAATTAAAATCCTTCAACATCAAAGGCTGAACAGCCTCGTACTTAGCGACAACCTTGCCCTGCCTGATATGAGATATCCTGATATTATCTCCGATAAGCCATAAGTAATGGATAGTCTCAGGAGGCAAAAGAACACCACGAATCTTGATGACGCCCTTAAGACTGCCCGAACTGCTGGTCAGACCATCAACAGCAGAGACAACAACAGGCTTACCATCATGACCTGTACGTTCAATGAGGCTTGAGAGGTCAAGCGTATACTTCACAAGGCCGGTCTTACCATTAGGGATCTTGTCATAAACAGTACCATCCTCATCATCGATAAAATGAAAAGACAGATGACGGAAGCGTTCAGTATCGGCATGATCTGCCATTCCCATTATAAAATTCTTGACAGCAGATAAAGGATCTTCAGAAACCTCTTCGGAAAGACGCGTCAATGCCTCTTCATCAGCAACTTCTATAAGATCTACAAGACGGTAAAAGAAGCTCTCCCTGGAAGACTTATCAGACAAAGGAACCGGACGGACCTTCTCATAATCTTCAGGTGGCTTTCTGGGATCAACAAAAGACCTGTATTTTTCGGTAGGGATTATACCGGTAGTTAAGCCTATCAAAGCAGCACGAACATAAGGGCCCATCTCAGCCTCATTAAAACACTGAAAATGAGGAGTCCTCTCAAGAGCCGGGTGGATCTCACGATGAGCCTGGTGCATAGGCAAAGGATGATAAAGACGGATCTTAGCATCACGATGAGGATCCATGATAAGAAGACCGTGAGAGTCAAGAATAGAATGATCGATACTTACCTTACCACGAACAAGATCGACGATACGAGGATCAAGACGTTCTTCCTGAACACGCATAAAATAAAAGATTGGGCGCAGACGATGTTTAGCATGCTCAAGAGCCTCACCCACAGAACTGATAGACGTGACCTTAAGCCCTGAAGCGATCAGGTCATCAATATCCTGCTGAGGCATACGGATCTCACGAGGACCGACAAGAACCAGCTCATTATCAGGAAACTTAGCTAACAGACGAGCATTATCCTTGATAGTGCGGCCCTTTAAGGAATCGCCGACACCATATAATGTAAGACCTGACAGGACATCATCTTTCTTCAGACCAGAAAAACGCTCATGACCATTCTCGTCGATAAAGAAAGTAATATAGTAGGTCAAAGCATCAAGGAAGGCCTGCGTAGGATGTGAATGAGAACCATCACCGCCATTGATTATCACAGGACGATGCATGCCTTTGTAATCACGAAGCATATCAAAATAGTCAGCAACCCTCTGAGGAGCACCTTCCTTAGAATGGCGCATGACAATAACATCAAGATTATAAGCAGCATACATAGCCATATCATGAGACAAAGACTCGCCCTTAGACTGAGAAGAACCGGAAGAATTAGGCTGAAGAACACTAACATTCATGCCCAAAAGATTCATAGCGACGACAGAAGACCAGAAGGTCCTGGTAGAATTCTCACGAAAGACAGCTCCGCCAAGCTTACCACGGCCGGAACCGTAAAACCAGGTCTCGTCGATATGACCACGATGAGCGCGAACATCACCAGCGATGACACGCCCGGTCTCAAGAGCAAACAAAATCTCAGAAGCGTTGAAATCCGAAACTCTAAGAACATCACGACCAAGAAAATCATGGATGCTTTCAGGATCAGGAATAAGATCCATCCTTATCCTATCTTCTATAGAGCTTTCAGTCAAAAGGTCCTTATCATCATCTTTTCTTTCCGATCCTCCAACCATAAGATCACCCGATATGCACTATCCTGAGAAATATAAATATCTTTGTTTTTCAGTTTTAAAGGAGAAACAGTAACCATCTTTAAGATACAATAACCTCTTTAGTATATAACAGGAGCTGAGATCATAACAAGCATGGGGTTTACATAAATAGATGAGCAAGAACCGGCAGTTCAACGATAAGACCGGGCAAAATTATATTAAGCTGCAGCATTTTTTAAGGAAAGTGGATAAGAACATGAACAATACTTCCGATGTAGAACAAAAATATGTAAACGAAACGATAAACCTAGCGTTAGATACAATAAAAAAAGACAAACAAGCACTGATATTCGTAAACTCAAAGAGAAGCGCCGAAAAAACAGCAGAAGACATAGCTCAAAAGATAAAAAAGACAACGACGGAAACTGAGACCCTGGCAGAGAAGATCATAGAAGCGATACCAAAACCGACAAAACAATGCGAAAGATTAGCGCGTTGTGTAAGAAAAGGAACAGCGTTCCATCATGCGGGAATAACCCAAAAACAAAGGCAGATCATAGAAGATGCATTCAGAGCAGGAACGATAAAGATCATCGCCTGCACACCAACACTCGCAGCAGGAGTAGACCTGCCGGCATACAGATCAATAATCAGAGACCTGAAAAGATTCTCAACAGCAGGCTGGAGCGGAATGCAGTATATACCAGTACTGGAATACCTACAGATGGCAGGAAGAGCGGGAAGACCAGATTATGATTCCGAAGGAGAAGCCATATGCATAGCACCATCAGACACAGAAAAAGAAGTCATCAAAGAAAAATACCTATTAGGAAGACCAGAAGAGATATACTCAAAACTAGCAGTAGAGCCGGTACTAAGAACCTACCTATTGTCATTAGTGGCGACAGGGTTTGTGCATAAGAAATCAGAAATCATGGACTTTTTCTCAAGAACCTTCTGGGCATACCAGTTCAATGACATGGCACACCTAAGAGGAATAATAGAAAGCCAACTAAACCTGCTGGAAAATTACGAGTTCATAATCACAAAACAAAAAGATGAATTTGTAACAGCGTCGGATATGACAGAAGATGAGAACATAAGAGCGACATTCTTAGGAAAGAGAGTTGCGCAGCTGTACATAGACCCGCTGACAGCACACCTGCTCATAAAAAGGATAAGAAGAAGCACAGAAAAACCGATGCATGAGTTCGGGATACTGCAGATGGTGACCAATACCCTGGAGATGAGGCCATTGCTGAAGGTCAAGACTAAAGAATATGAGCAGGTACTAGAAAAGCTGAACAGGTATGAACAGTTCATATTCCAAAAAGAACCTTCAATCTACGATCCAGAATACGACGAATACCTGGCATCAGTAAAGACTGCATTCTTCCTTATGGACTGGATAGACGAAAAAGACGAAGAGTTCCTGCTGACACAGTATGACGTAAGACCCGGCGAGACAAGAGGAAAGATAGAACGGGCAGACTGGTTATTGTACTGTAGCGAAGAGCTGGCAGGGATCATGCACTTCAACCACATAAACAAGCATATAAAAAAGATAAGGTTCAGGCTAAAATACGGAGTCAAAGAAGAATTACTATCACTATTGCGACTGAAAGGGATAGGACGAGTAAGAGCAAGAAAACTCTTCCATAACGGGATCAAAGACCTGGGAGGAATAAAGAGAACAGAGATATCAGTGCTGGCTCAACTAGTAGGAAAAGCAGTAGCCATAGACGTGAAAAGACAGGTAGGTCAGGAAGAAGAACTGCCAGAGACGATTCCACTCACTAAAAGGAAAGGCCAGATGAGCCTTGGTAAATACTGAACCCCAGCAGCTTAAGAACAGAAATAAAAAACAAAGTGAAAGTGATGAAGAAAAATAGCAAAGCAGAGGAAAATCTTTTAAATAAAGCAATGTTGATTCAAGAAAGTCTATCCAGGACAGTTGATTTAGGACAGTTGATTCAGTAGCTCTATTCAGCAGCTCTATTCAGCAAAGGGGATAACTCAGAAAAGGTGATAAGATGACTGATTATCTATCAATAAAACAAGTAATGGAACAAGGATCAGGAGAAGTAGCCATCAGAGGATGGGTATACCGCGAACGAGGAAGCAAAAAACTCAAGTTTATAGTCTTAAGAGATTCAACAAACATTATACAATGCGTGATAGCCCGAGACGATATCGGAGACGAAAAGTTTGGGATAGCAGACAAGATACAGATAGAAGCATCAATGGAAATACAAGGAACCATAAAAAAAGAAGACAGAGCACCTACAGGTTATGAGATACTCGTCAAAGATTTCAGATTAGTCGGAGAAAGCGACAAGTTCCCGATAACAAAAGACCAATCAGTAGAATTCTTAGCAGACAAAAGACATCTGTGGTTACGATCAAGAAAGATGACTGCCATACTTAAGATAAGATCCACACTGTTCGGAGCATACCACGACTATTTCAGAGGACAGGGATTCTACGAATACCAATCACCTATATTCCAAGGAATACAATGTGAAGGAGGATCGACGCTGTTTGAAGTAAACTATTTCGGAAAACCGATATACCTAGCACAGACCTGGCAGTTATATGCAGAACCTGCTATCTTCTCATTAGAAAAAATCTACACTCTAGCGCCATCATTCAGAGCAGAAAGATCAAAGACCTCAAGACATTTGACAGAATACTGGCACGCAGAGATGGAAGTCGCATGGAGCAATTTCAGGATGATACAAGACTATGGAGAAGGACTGCTAAAACATCTGGTCAAAACAGTGCTGGAAAAGAACAAAGCAGAACTTGAGATACTAGGAAGAGACATAACAAAACTACAGCCAACAATAGAGAAACCATTTCCGAGAATGACCTATACAGAAGCACTGAAGATACTAAAAGAAAAATGCGATATGGAAGTGGAATGGGGAAAAGACCTAAGAACAATAGAAGAAGACAAGATAAGCCAATTATACGACACGCCGATAATAATAACCGATTATCCAAAAGTCGTCAAAGCATTCTATATGAAAGAGACAGAAGGCAACCCAGATACGGTGCAAGGGTGCGACTTCATAGCACCAGACGGTTACGGAGAGATCATAGGAGGAAGCCAAAGAGAAGATAATATAGACAAGATAAAAGAAAACCTGGTAGCGATGGGAGAAAAAATAGAGAATTACGAGTTCTATCTGGACACCAGACGCTGGGGATCAGTACCTCACGGGGGGTTCGGATTAGGGATGGAAAGAGTCATATCATGGATCTGCGGCTTAGACACGATAAAAGATGCGATACCATTCCCAAGAACTATGACCCGATATACACCATAAGCAAGGTTATCAAAAACAAATTTTTTTAACTTCCTTATTCTTTTTCTAGTCAAACCCAGAAGATTCCACAGTCAATCAAGTTCTTGATCTATCTCTTGGCTTAAGAAGATGCTTAAGATTCCTGACAGTTAAACTGATATTTTCCTGCTTAAGAAGAGCAGACCTTAAAGCGATACGCTGAGCACCAGCAACTGCGATCCTTCGGATATTCCGCTCATCAACTCCCCCATCAAACTGAAGCTTAACCTTCTTATCAAGAACCCTGATGGCAGAAAGTTTCTTCAAAGAAGAAGGCCGGAACCTCTGACCAGACCAACCAGGAACAACGCCCATAACAAGAACAGCATCAAGTACAGGAAGAAGATGCTCAATATCACGCACACGAGTCTCAGGATTGATCGCTAAGCCCGCCTCAAGACCATTCTTGTGACAAAAATTAATCACATCAAGAACTTCTTGGTCAGAACCGCAGGCCTCATAATGAAAAAGGATGCGCTTAACATTCTCAACCTTAGAGAAAGACTTAGCAAACCTTAATGGATCAAAGG
>JALWQS010000075.1 GCA_027083015.1 Candidatus Woesearchaeota archaeon | reverse complement strand
GTTTCTTTCTCTGCGAGTTCTTTCAGGTTTTTCAGCAATTTTTGTTCCTGTATCTCCGTATCAAGTTCTATCTCTGACAGGGACTTGAATTCTTGTGTTATCACTCTGGCCAGTTTTGCCAGCAGACTTCCTAATTTTTCTTTTTGCTCTGGCGTGTATCTCTCAGGATGTTCTCCTAGTACTGCCAGGTGTTTTCCTAGCACTTCTCTTAATCGTTCTTCTTCTTCGTCCAGCTGTATCTCTTCTCTTCCTTCTCGTGCATCTTTCCTGGCGAGCGATCTTGATGATCTGAACAGTCTTTCCCAGAATGATTTTCGCGGTTTTTTGTCTCTTCTTAGCCGTTTCTCATTTTTCCTTTCTGTCTTTGCTTCTGAAAGCGCATCTTTCAACAGGTTGTGAAATTCCTCTTTTATGTTATCCTGAACATCTTTTGGCATCGCTTGCAGCGCTTTTTCTGAGAATAGTTGGTTTAAGAATTCGTTGAGCATCTCTATCTTTCTTGCTTCATCTCTCTCTGAGTATAGTTTTATTGTTTCCAGCACCCCTAGAAGTTTTTCTATCTCTGTCTCGAACTCTTTTATTCTGGTATAGTTTCCTTTTTTGAAATCTTCCTGTATAGCATCAATATTTGCTTGTATAGCTCTGGCTTCTCTTCCGAGTTTTCTTATTAGGGCTCCGTAGCTTCTTATAGAAATTGTTGCTCTTTCTTCTTGCCTGAACACGCGCTTCACCTAAAACTGATCATAACTGATATGTTCACAGATCTTCTGGAGAAAGATTATCTAACCAGACTCTCTGAAACCGTATTTGTTCTTTGTTTGATCTTTTCTTTTTTATCAGCTTTAAAACTTATAAAGGTTTCTGCTGGTTTTTAATAGATGAAGAATGATTTTGCAAGATCATTGTTAACGATATGATTGTTGTGCTACTGTTGTGTGTCATATCATTGCTCTTTATTGGTTATTCCCAGTCTTTTTTCTTTCTCTGCGATCTTCATCGTGGTCTTTACGACTGTATCAGGATTCAGGCTCATTGAGTGTATCCCTTCCTCTACCAAAAATTCTGCAAAGTCCTCAAAATCTGATGGTGCCTGTCCGCATATTCCTATGTATTTTCCTTTTTCATTGGCTGTTTTGATGGCCTGTCTTATCAGCGTCTTTACTGCTTCGTTCCTTTCATCATAGATTGCTGATACCAGTTCTGAATCCCTATCCAGCCCTAATGTAAGTTGTGTCAGGTCGTTTGATCCTATCGAAAACCCGTCGAAAATCTCTAAGAACTTGTCTGCTAGTATGACATTTGATGGTATCTCGCACATGACCATAACCTTTAGTCCGTTCTCTCCTTTTTTTAGCCCGTTCTTTTCCATCTCTGCCAACACCTTTTTCCCTTCTTCTACTGTTCTGCAGAAAGGTATCATAACTTGCAGGTTTGTCAGTCCCATATCATTTCTTGCTCTAAGTACTGCTTTGCATTCCAGGCCGAACGCTTCCCTGTACGTTTCTGAGTAGTACCTGGACGCTCCTCTCCAGCCTATCATCGGGTTGTCTTCTTTCGGTTCGAATTCTTTTCCTCCGATAAGGTTAGCGTATTCATTGCTCTTGAAATCCGAGAATCTTAGTATCACATCTTTAGGATAGAACGCTGCTGCTATTCTTGCTATTCCCATTGCTAGCCGTTCTATGAAGTATTCGGTCTTGTCTTCGTAACCATAGGTGAGTTCTTGTATCTTTTTCTTGTCTGTTTCATCTTTCAGCGAGTCAAACTTCATAAGTGCTAAGGGGTGTATCTTTATGAAGGAGTTTATTATGAACTCTTCTCTGGCCAGTCCTACTCCTTTGTTCGGCAGGAAACTGAACTCAAATGCTTCTTCGGGGTTTCCGACATTCATCATGATCTTTGTTCTTGTTTCTGGTATGTTTTCCAGGTTTGTCGTCTTGACCTCGAATTTCAGTTTTCCTTCATATACAAGTCCTGTTTCTCCTTCTGAACAGTCCACTGTAACTTCTGTTCCGTTCTTTACGGTCTCTGTTCCTGTTTTTGTTCCTACGACGCATGGTATTCCCAGTTCTCTTGAGATGATGGCTGCGTGACAGGTTCTTCCGCCTCTGTTGGTGACTATGGCCGATGCCATCTTCATTATTGGCTCCCAGTCGGGATCAGTCATGTCTGTTATCAATACCTGCCCTTTCTCGAATGTGTGTATATCTTTGACGGATTTTATCACATTTGCTGTCCCTGCTCCTATCTTATCTCCGACGCTATGTCCTTCAAGCAGGACTTTTCCTTTCTCTAAGAGTCGGTATTCTTCAAAGTTTTTCCTGTCTTTCTGGCTCTGTACGGTTTCCGGTCTTGCCTGTACGATAAACAGGTCTCCTGTCTGTCCGTCTTTCGCCCATTCCATATCCATGGGTTTTTTGTGCCCTGCTTTCGCTGAGTAATGATCTTCTATGATTACTGCCCACTTTGCTAATGTTAGTATCTCTTCGTCGCTTAGTGCGAACTTTTTTCTTTCTTCTTTGCTTGTCGCCACGTTTTTTGTCGCTTTGCTCCCATCTTCGCAATATATCATCTTTATGGCTTTTTCTCCGGGTTGTTTGAATATGATGGGCTTGTATCCTTGTTTAAGTGTTGGTTTGAAGACGTAATACTCGTCGGGATTGACTGCTCCCTGTACTACATTTTCTCCTAATCCCCAGCTTGCTGTTATGAAGACCACATCCTCAAACCCGGTTTCTGTATCTATTGAGAACATGACTCCGCTGCTTGCCAGGTCTGACCTTACCATCTTTTGTACGCCTATGGATAATGCTACTTTGAAATGGTCGAATCCTTTATCCACTCTGTAGCTTATTGCTCTGTTAGTAAATAATGATGCAAAGCATTTTTTGCAGGCATCTATCAGCATCTCCTTTCCTCTGATGTTGAGGTATGTTTCCTGTTGTCCTGCGAATGATGCTGTCGGCAGGTCTTCTGCTGTTGCGCTTGATCGTACTGCTACGTCTGTATCTGGACCGTATTGTTTGCACAGGTTTTCATAAGCGGTGATTATCTCGTTTTTGATCTCTTCTGGAAATTCTGCTGCCAGAAATAACTGTCTGATCTTCAGTCCTTTTTCTGCAAGACTTTTTACGTCTTGGGTGTTCAGGTCGCTAAGTATGTTTTTTATCTCTTCTTTTATCCCTGTCTTCTCAAGAAAATAGTTATATGCTTTGGATGTTACTGAAAATCCGTTAGGTACTTTGACGCCTTTCTCTGCTAGTTCTCGGTACATCTCTCCTAAGGAGGCATTTTTTCCTCCTACTAAAGGCACATCTTCTATCCCTGTCTGATCAAACCATAGTATGTATGACTCTGCCTTGTCCATTGCTAACACCTCTTTTTAGTATTTCTTATCTTGCTTAGTATTTAAATATTGCTTTTAAATAAGCCTCACCACCTCATTAAAAGCGATACAATAAATCTAAATATGACCGTTTTCTTCTCTTTCTCTATGTGTTTAGCTATTCCGGGAAAGATTGTTGAGATTGATGGTGAAGAGGCTGTTGTAGATTATGATGGTATCAGAAAATCTGCTAATATTTCTTTGATAGATTGTAATGTTGGCGATTATATTCTTGTTCATGTAGGTTTTGCTATCCAGGTTGTTGATGAGGAATCTGCTCACCGGACTTACAGTCTTTTTGATGAGGCTGATCGCCGTTTAGCTGAAGAAGAGGTCGTGAATGATAAGCAAGATGCCGAAAAGTCTGAAGCCAGAGATTCTGTAGTTGAGAAAGATGAATGAGTTTATCCGTAAGATTAAGGATGTTGCATCTTCTTTACCTGAGACTAAAATCATGGAGGTCTGCGGCGGACATACGCATACGATCATGAAGTATGGTATCCATGATATTCTTCCTGATAATATAAAGCTTGTTGCTGGTCCTGGTTGTCCTGTATGCGTCACTGCTCAGAAGGATATTGATAATGTTGTTGAGCTTGCTCGTCAGGGTATTGGCATAACCACTTATGGTGATATGCTTCATGTGCCTGGTACTGAGATGTCACTTGATGATGCTCGTAGTCTGGGTGCTGATATCAAGATGGTCCTTTCTGCTGAGGAGGCTCTTCGTTATCCCAAGCATGTTTTTTTCGGCATAGGTTTTGAAACTACTACTCCTATGACTGCTTTTCTTCTTAAGAGAGGCATAAGGGTTTATTCCACACACAAGGTTATGCCTCCTCCTATGAAGTTTCTTGTGGAGTCTGACAGCGCTATCAGGGGTTTTATCGACCCGGGTCATGTAGCCACCATCACAGGCATTGATATCTGGAATTCTCTCCGTGTTCCTCAGGTCATCTGCGGTTTTAAGCCTGATCAGATGGTCAGATCCATATATAAGTTGTTGGAGCTTATCAGGGATGATGATCCTTCTGTCGTGAATGATTATCCTGAAGTTGTCAGGCCTGAAGGCAATGTTAAGGCTAAGGCTTTGATGTCTGAGACTTTAAGACCTATCGATTCTGAATGGCGGGGCCTTGGTGTCATCTCTGATTCTGGTCTTGATCCTGTTGATAAAGAACTGGATGCTAAAGTGGTTTATAGTGATCTTCTTAAGGATGTTAAGTCTAAGGAGAACCCTGCCTGTCGTTGTGGAGAGGTGATCAAAGGGCTTATCGAACCCTACGAGTGTCCTCTTTTTGCTACTGTTTGTACTCCTGAAAAGCCTCAGGGTGCTTGTATGGTCTCTCGTAATGAGGGGGCTTGCGCTATCTATTACCAGTTTAGTGAGAGGTCTAAGGGTGCTTAGTATTTCCAAGGTGTGAGGTTATGATTAAGAAGAGCATAAGGTTGGATCAGGGCAATGGCGGTAAGGAGATGAATGTTCTTATCGACAAGCTTAAGAAATTTCTTCCTTCTTCTAATTGGACGCATTCTGATGATGATTCTGCGATTCTTAAGACTGATATCGGTTTTTTTGGCCTAACTACTGATTCTTTTGTTGTTGATCCTGTTTTCTTTCCCGGAGGCAATATAGGTAAGATCGCTATGTGTGGCACTATCAATGACTTGGCTGTCATGGGTATCAAGGCCAGTGCTGTCTCTTTAGGTCTTGTTGTTGAGGAGGGTTTTCCCGAGGAGGATCTGCTTCAGATTATGGAGTCTATCGGTGATGTCTCAAGGAAAACTGGCGTTCCTGTTGTAACTGGTGATACTAAGGTCATGCAGAAGGGTAAGCTTGATAAGATCATCATCAATACCAGCGGTATTGGTATCACGGATACGATTCTTGATAAGCCTTTGGTTCCTGGTGATAAGATTATTCTTTCAGGTTCTTTGGGCGATCATGCTATTGCTGTTCTCAGTCAGCGTTTTGATTTTCAGACTTCTGTCGTCACTGATTCTAAACCTTTGATTGATGAAGTGTTTTCTGTCAAAGAGTTCATTAAGCAGGCTAAGGATCCTACCAGGGGCGGTCTTGCTTCTGCTTTGAATGAATTCGCTGAGAAGAGCGGTCTTTCTATCCTTATAGATGAGGACTCGGTCCCTGTTAAGAAAGAGGTTAGGTCTGCTGTTGAGCTTTTGGGTATTGATCTTTATTCTTTGGCATGTGAGGGTCGTCTTCTTTGCGTTGTCAGTTCTGAACATGCTTCTAAGGTCATCGGTGTTCTTAAAGGTTTTAATCCTGAAGCTGCTATCATCGGCGAGATTTTTGAGGATGCTCCTGGTTCTAGACCTAAGGTTGTTGTTAAGACCCGTTTTGGTAAGCGTTTTCTTCCTATGCCTTCGGGCAATATTGTTCCTAGGATCTGTTGATGGTTCGGATCTGGTTCTTGATAGTCCCGAGCTTTTTCTGTGATAAGTGTTGAAGTTATCGTAATTTAGATGATCAGAATGAGTGATGTTGAAAGAAATATAGAAACGAAACATAGAAACAAGTATAAAATTTTGAAAAAAGTATAAAATTATAAAAAAATTGT
>JALWQS010000074.1 GCA_027083015.1 Candidatus Woesearchaeota archaeon | reverse complement strand
TCTTCCTGTTCCCTCTCTAAATTCGGTTCTTGTCCTTCCTGTTTCAGAACCTCTTTCCAGTACTGTGGCTAATATCATGTTTTATTTTGTTTATGTTGAAAGACGAAGATCCGATATTCTGCTTGTCAGTCCGGCGCATCTTACTCATGATTGGTATCTTGATTCTTTGAGGCGTCAGGGTCTGGTCGTCAGGAAGCCTGTTTTTTCTGATGATTCTGGTAGTCCTTTCTCTTCTTCAGGTTTTTCTTCCTTAGAGGGTTATAAGTCTTCTTTTGTGGATTCTCTTATCGCTGCTAATCCTAAGAAAGTCTTTTATCGTGTTTCCGGTTCTTTTGATGAGCCTTCTGTGAAGCTTGTTGAGACCTCTTGTTCGTATTCTTTCTTTTTAGTCTGATACTTTGCCTGATCTTTTTCGCTGCTTTTCTGCTTTTTTGTCTTACTTTGCTTATCGATCTTTTTTTCGCGTCTTTGTACTTGTGCATGGCTAGTTTGTATCCTTCTTTTCCTGCCATCATAATTCCTATGATTATTATTCCCCATGAGATTGCGTACAGCCATATCATTACGATTATCAGGTCTTTATTTGTCGGGAATAGTATTATTGGTATGAGAACAAGTTTGCCTATGATTAATGAGGCTATTATCAGTATGACTCCTGTTATGAACCTTTTTGTTACTTCTTGTTTGGTTTCCATATTGGTATTTATGGTCTTAAGGATTATTAATCTTTTTGCTTTCGTCTGCTCTTACGGGTGTTTATGGTTGTATGGTCCTATTTGTCGTTATCAGGCCGCTTGCTAGTTCTTTGAATATCCTTAGCGCTTCTTTTCCGTTCTTTATGAGTTTTTGTACCCAGCCGAAGGCTTTATCATGAAGTCCGTTCTTTGCCGGTATGAATTCCGGGTTGAAGTTGCCTGCTAGTCCTCCTATGTTTTTTTCTATTATCGCTTTGACCCATGCCATCTCGAACGCGAATGCCTTTGCTTCTTCATCGACGTTGTTTCCTAATGTTGTTGTCAGTACATGTCCTATCTCGTGTCCTGTTGTTAGCATCACGCTGTCAAGTTCTCCTTTTCTTATAAACACCAGGCTTGGTTCTTCTGTCCTGTTGATGGCGAACCCCATTATTCCCGGATTCCATGTTCCTCCGAAATGGCTGTGTGCTTCTTTCATCTCTTTTTCTGAGCAAAGCCTTACTTCGATATTTTTTGGGAATTCTTCTCCTGTAACTTTTTTGAATGTCTCTTCTACTAATGGTCTTATTTCCTCTGCCTCTTCTATGAACTGTACTCTGGGCCTATTTTTTTTCAACAGACCTGTTGTTATGCTGTTCTCATAAAGCGGTTGTGGGTTGTAGTCGTTGCTTATGAGTTTCCTGCCGTATCCTCTTTCCAGATATCCTGTTCCTGTCTTTCCTCTTGTGCTTCCTATATATGGTGATAAGAATTCCACTCTTCTGTTGTCCAGATTTACAACATAGTTTGTTGTGCGGTTCTGGTTGACTATGGATTCTATGTTGTTATAGACCACTACATTGCTTCCTTGTTCAGCTGCTATGCTGTGTTGTATGCCATTGTTTATGTTCATCGTTCCAATATTTAGGTTGATATTAACATTATACACTCTGTTTACTGCTCTTTCTAGTCCTTGATACCCGTTTCCGCTGTTTGACACATATGTCATTCTTTTCTTGGTTATGTCTTGGCGCTTTATAAAGAAATTCAATCGTCAGTCCTTTATTCTGTGACATTTATGTCATTCTTTTGTAAGAATGGGGTGCTTATTATGATGCTGGGGTTATTATGTAAGTTATTATGATATGGGGCTGCGGAGATTCGAACTCCGGTTGGGCGGCCCCGAACCGCCAGTGATAGTTTGAAGCTTGCTCAAAACCTGCGTTTGCGGGTTTGCGCTGTTGCTCCCCACACCAGCATGATGCGTGCCCAAGCTACACTACAGCCCCTTATTGTTGATCTATTTATAAATATTGATCTGTTTTTTTAAAGGTTTAAATGAAGATTTTTATTTCTGTTTTGCTTATTAGTATATGGGGGTTTTACTATGAATGTTCTTGTTATTGATGATGATAAGCTTATATGTGGTTTGTGTAGGCGTATCTTTGAGTATGGGGGTCATAAAGCAGAGACTTTTACATCTCTTGACGAAGCTTTGAGTTTGGATTTTGATCCTGATGTTATCCTGTTGGACCTGTATAGGAATGATGGTTATTCTGGATTGGAATCGATCCGTTATCTTGCTGATCGGTATTCACATTCAGCTATTATCTTGATGTCTGGTGAAGATAGGAGTGGTATGGATTCTTTGTTGTCAGGTTCTTCTGTTAAGGTTGCAGGTTATGTGATTAAACCTTTTGATGTGAGGACGATTCTTGCTGATGTACAGCGGTTCTATGAGTCTTTTAATTCTTCTTATTTATCTGTTGCTCATTAGGTTTCTTCAGTTTTGGCTCCTGAGTTTTTCTTTCATCTCTTCCAGTTCTTTCATGAACCTTTTTATCGTGTTTAGTATGACTGCTGGTTGTGTGGATAGTATCTTTGCTGTTTCTTCCAGTATTTCTGATTCATCTCCTTTTGAATCGCTGATGATCTTTAGTTCCAGCTCTGAAATATCTATCTCTTTGTTCTTTTTTATTGCTTTTCTTGCTTTTTTCCATTTTGTGAACAGTTCTTGTGCTCTTGCAGGTACTTGTTCTTCTTTTACTCCTAAGAATTCTGCTATCTCTTTGAGGTTTCCTGTCTCTTGTTCTTCTGCTTTTTCTGTTGCTTTTCCTGCTGTGAATTCAAGTCGTACTATACCGTCCTGTAGCTTGCTTGTCTTTAGTATCTTGATCCTTTCTGTTTCTCCTGTGTAGTCCAGGTGTGTTCCTCCGCATGCTTCCACGTCCCAGTTGGGTATTTCTACCACTCTTATCATCTTTCCTGGTACTGCTCCTCCTTGATATAGTATGAAGCCGTATCTTTCTTCTGCTTCGTTTCTTGGCAATAGCATCTTGTTTATCTTGATGTTTTCTTTTATTATCCTGTTGGCTTTTTCTTCTATCTGTTCTGTCTCTTCTTTTGATAAGGAGTCATAGTGTGTGATGTCTAACCTGCTTTTTTCCATGGTCTTTGCCGCTCCTGCTTGCCATACGTGTTTTCCAAGAACTTTTCTTGCTGCTCCGTTTACTATATGTGTCGCTGTGTGGTGTTGAGCCAGTTGTTTTCTTCTTTCCCAGTCGATATGTCCTTTTATCTTGTCTCCTTCTCTGAACTCATGTTTTGGTACCTTATGTATTATGATTGCTCCTTGTTTGAAGACTTCTGTTACAGGCATTCCGTTAATGACTCCTATGTCGTGAAGTTGTCCTCCTGATGTCGGATAGAATGCAGTCCTGTCAAGTATGACATGATCATCTATTATCTTCAGGACCTTGGCTTCAAAATCTATTTCTTTTGGACTTCCCCAGTAAAGTATCTCCGTGTCTGGTATTCCTTTAAGGTCTAGTTCTTTTTCTTTATGCGTCGCTAATCTTTTGTTTTTTTGTTCGTGTCTTTCAGCTACTTTGCGGTAGAAATCGTCGGGGATGATTATGATCTCTCCTTTCTTTCGTGCTTCTTCTTTTACCATCTCCGGGCTTATTCCGTGTGAGTCGTAGAGTTCTATGAGTGTTTCGTCTGTTATCTCTTTGTTGATTATCCTTGATATGATCTGTGCTGCTTTTGCTTTTGATGCTCTGTATTTTTCCGTCTCTACATCCAGTATCTTGGATACTTCTTCAAGGTTTTCTTGCAGTTCCGGGAACAGGTCTTTTAGTTCTTCTGCATGCCACTCTGCAACTTCTTTCAGTTTGATGTCCCATCCGAACTTATCTATGAATCCTAATGCTCTTCTTAGTATGACTCTGAGGTTGTATCCTCCTCCCACATTTGAGGGTAGTCCTCCGTCGCTTAGCGCCACTAATAGCGCTCTTGTGTGTTCTGCGATGCTGTATATTGCTGTCATGGGAAGTATCTTTTCCTTCAGTTCTGTGCCTTTCATACCTAGTTTTTTTCCCACTTCATCCCATGATTTGTTTATGTCTTCTACTTCATCGATATTTAGTAATGCGCTGTAGGGTGAGAATCTTTTGAACAGTTCTGTGTCGTATTCTATGTTTGTTCTTGCTTTGAGTTTTTTTAGCACTTCTGGAAATATGGCTTCGTACATATTTGGTGTTCCTTGTGAGAACCATGCTATCCTTTCCATCCCTAGTCCCATGTCTAAGACTTTTATGTTCAGTTCTTTGTCTCCTGTGTCTGAATGCTCGAACATCATATATACTTGGTTGAACAGCTCTACTCCTCTGCTGAAGAATTCCATGCAGGGTCCGTAGTTTCCTCCTCCTGCCCACGCATCTTCATGCAGTGTCAGCTCTTCTTTCGGGAGTCCTACGCCTTCTGTTATGTATCTGTATATTTCTTTGAACGCTTGGTTTTGGTCCCATTCTTCTGGCGGGACGAACTGGTGTTGTCCTATCATCACAAAGCCTGTGCAGTGGCTTCCTGTTACTCCTACGTTATCTACATCCCCGAATCGTAGGCAGAATTGTGGTATGACCAGTTTTTTTGCTGGTGGTTTTACTTCTCCGGATATTACATATGGCTGGAATGCTGCGATGCTTGCTATCGTAAATTCTGTTGTTGGGTTCCATCTTGCTATTACCGGGTACCGTTTTATGGGTTTGTATCCCCAGCCTTTGAACATTTCTGCAAACTTGAACCAGACTTCTTTATAGCTTAGCCTTGTCTTTGATGGATTCTCTTCTACAACTCTTGTTCCTCCCTGGCATGCTGGATCTCCGCACACCTCCTGATCTTTGTTTACTGTCCAGAACCAGAGTCCGCATTTCCTGCATTGTTTGCGTTCGAACCCCTCTTCTTTTAGTACTTTTGTCGCATAGTACTTGTCCGGTTCTTTAGATGTTACTCCTTTGAACCATTTCTTCAGTTCTTTGTCTGTCTTCATAGTCTTTGAGAAAAACTGGTGATATTTAAAAGTATTTGCGCTAGAATCCGGTCATACGATCTCTTTCTCTTGGTTCTTTTCTTCTTGTTTTTTAGTAGGCATCTAATACAAACGGTATCTGCGATAATCCTCCTGTCTTTTCTGTGCATCCCTCATCCATATAGTATATTTCCAGGTAGCAGTTTCTTTCTCCGTAATCTTCGTATAGGAAGCTTGATGCGAAGAATTCCATCTTTGTCTCTGTTCTTGATTTTACCCATCTGCACTCTGCTTCTGCCAGGTCGAATTCTTCATCATTAAGGTTGAGGCAGTATATCTTTCCTCCCATAACTTTATCTTCGTATTCTTTGTTGTACGCCCATGCGGTTAGGTTAAGGTCGTCTTTGAGGTCCCATTCTATATTTTCGTAAGGGAAGTATAGGGTTGTTGTGTCGTTTGTGTGTAGTGGTCCTTTTGTTCCTTCTTCATTTCCTGTCATTGTCGTTTCTCCTTCTGTTGTTTGTGTCTGTTCTTGTGTTCCGCTTGTGTTCCCTGTTGTTTCCGTATTGTTCTGTTCTGACGTGTTTTCTTCTGAACTTTTTTTCCCTGTCATTCTTTGTTCTATGTATTGCTTGAGTTCATTGTTTAGCCTGTTGATCTCGGCTTGCATTGCTGTATTGTTGTTTTCCAGTTCTGAGATCTTTGCGTCTTTTTCTGCTATTGTTTCTTCATTTTGTGTTTTTATCTGGCTTATCTGTTCTTGGAGCGTATCTATCTGTGATTGCATCTCTTCTTTCATCTGTTGGTTCTTTGTTTTTTCTTGTTCGTATGCGTCTCTGATATCTCCCATTTGTCCGCCCATCTTGAGTATTAATGCTATTGATCCTATTGCGATGATAAGAAGTATGCCTATCAGGATGTAAAGCCCGGTTGGTCTCTTTTGCTGGGTTATAACAGTTCTTGTTTGGCTTGCTTGTGTTGTTGTCTGGACCTGGTTTGTGGTTGCTCGTATCGGTTGTGTTGCTTCTCCTGCTTTTCTCAGGCCTTCATTGATCTCTTCTTGTGTGTGTCCTTCTCTTAGAAGATATTGAATTAATTGCTGGTCTGAGTATCCTGCAGCTTTCTGTTTTCTAAGCCACTCTATTGTAGGCGTGTCTAGCATTCTTCACCTCTTTTGCCAGCAATATTTACTATGTTGGTAATTATTAGTGTATTTAGTCGGTTATTTGAGCGCTTATGCTCCTATCTCTAGATTAAGCTGTTGTTCTTTAAAAACTTTTTTAAAAGAATCTCTTTCTTTCTTTATTCTTCTTCGCTTTTGCTTTTTTCTCTGAATTTCTCTGCATGTTCTTCTGAACAGAACCAGTAGATTTTTCCGTTGATCTTTGTCTCTACTGTATCATATCCTAACAGCTCTGCTCCGCAGTATGCGCATTTTCCTTGTTCTCCATCGTCTTCTGCGCCTTCCATGAATCCTTCTTCTTCTGGGCTTATCTCTCCGTCCTCTACGAGTTTTTCTCTTCCTACAGCATCATATACTGTCTCTTCTTTTTCTCCTTTTTCCATCTCTGTTCTTTCTTCATCTTTTGGAACATATTCGTCTGGCATCATATCACCTTTTTAGCTTGTTTAACTTTTTTTGTTCTTAGTAGGTACTGGCCTTCTTTTTCTTTATTAATTTTTGCTTCTTGTCTTGCAGTCGATCATCACTCTTTTTTATCCTTAATTCTATTTTCTGGATTTTACTCTCGGAATTCTATATCATCTACTACGCCGTCTGAGTCCATGTCCATCCCTTCTACGACCTTTGCGATCACTCCTTTTTTGAACCTGTTTCCTTCTATGATCCTTCTGAACCCTTTAAGGAACGCCATTATGGCTGCTCTTGTTCCTTGGAATCTTTTTCCTGCCACGACTAATACTCTTTTGTTCGGGTTTAAGGGATTTTTTATCTTGACTATTATTCCTGTCTCGTCGCTTGTGTAGTTTGTTTTGGATATTCTGCTGTATATGTTTTTGTCGTTCCCGAAATATATCGGTAGGTGTCTGTTGAACTTTTCTGTTATCTTGTTGACTATCGGTCCTCCTATGAGTATCAGGTTCTCTTTGAGGTCTTTTTCTTTTGTTTCTGTATCTAGTCTTACGTTTATCTGTGGTACGTATGTCATGAATGTTCCGAGGAATAGTGCCAGGTCCATCCCGTAGTAGCCGTCTCTTGATCTTGCTTTGTCTGGTCCGTGCGGGTCGGGGCTTCCTACTATTATTCTTGCGTTTAGTTGTCCGTCAGTGATGAATGGGTAGAGGAATTTTTCCACTCTCTCATCGTTGGCTGTTATCTTTTGTGTCGCTTCTAGTTCTCTGAACTTGATCACTAATGCTGGGCTTGTGATCTTATAGAATTTGGCTATGGCTCCGCGTACCAGCTCTTGTCTTTCTATCTTTATAGCTCCTGTTTTTTCAAGGTTTCTTATGTGGTAATATATTTTCTGCTCGTTTTCTTTGAGTTCTTTGGCTATCTGTTTTGGATATTTTGCTTTTTTGGTTATTGTTTTCAGTATCCTGACTGCTAGTTCTGAGCCCAGCGATCTTAGGTTTTCTACCGGCAACTCTTGCGCTTTCAGCGTGTATGTTTTTTGGTGTTTTTGTTCTACCACTCTCATTTTTCTTTTGGATATTGTCTATCAAGCGTCTGTTACGGTTTTAAAACAACTAAAATAACGACCTTTATAAATATTTCCACACCAATATTAAAAATTTTTTAATAACATTTATATATTCTCATTTTTGGGACATCCCTGTTACATTGATGATCAGATTTAAGATCATGATATTAAATAAGGAGTAAATTACATAAGAATCACATAAGATTAAATGATGTTTATGTGCTGCTTATATGAAAGTTATATTGAACTTATATGACATTTGACAATTATGTGCTGGATTAATGTGTTGGCTTAGGAGCGAGATCAGATGCTGTTAAAAGGGTTGGGAACTCCTTCTTTTAGGTGTTTCAGACTAAAGGTATCTATTTCGGACACATAACATTCACGTATATGTCAGTAGAGGATGACGGTGATAAGTATGAGAAAACTTTTCGGTACAGATGGTATACGTGGTGAAGCGAACCAGTATCCTATGACTGCTGATCTTATACTTAGGCTTGGCCAGGCGGCTGCTGTTGTTTTCAAGAGACATTTGGGCAAGCAGGATGGTGATAAGGTAAAGGTTGTTATCGGTAAGGATACCCGTCTTTCTGGTTACATGTTTGAGTATGCTCTTACTTCTGGTCTTTGTTCGATGGGTGTGGATGTTTTTCTTGTCGGTCCTATGCCTACGCCTGCTATCGCTCATCTTACAAGATCTTTTGCTGCAGATGTTGGTATCGTGATATCTGCTTCTCATAATCCTGCTTCGGATAACGGCATCAAGTTCTTTGACAAGGATGGTTTTAAGCTTCCTGATGAGTTGGAAGAAGAGATAGAATCCGAAATGGAGAGGCCTCCAGATACCTCGAGGATAAATGGTCTTGCTGTCGGCCGCGCGATAAGGATTGATGATGCTGCTGGTCGTTATATTGAGTTCACGAAGAATTCTATCAAGAACATGTCGCTTGCCGGTATCAAGATTGTCCTTGATTGCGCTAATGGTGCTGCTTATAAGGTAGCTCCCCCTATATTTGAGGAGTTGGGTGCAGAAGTGATTGTTATGTCTAATTCTCCTGATGGTCTTAACATAAACAAGGGTTGTGGAGCTTTGCATCCTGAAAAGCTTTCCGAAGCGGTAAGGAATTATCATGCGGATATAGGTATAGCGCTTGATGGTGATGCTGACCGTCTTATTGTCGTAGATGAGAATGGCGAGGTTGTTGATGGTGATCATATAATGGCTATGTGCGCTGTTGATATGAAACGGCGGGGAAAACTTAGCAAGAACGCCGTTGTTGTAACTGTCATGACGAATATAGGTTTTCATAAAGCTATGAAGAAGCATGGCATAGACGTTATCGTGACAAAGGTAGGTGATCGCTATGTTGTTGAGGAGATGCGAAAGAACGGTTATATGCTTGGCGGTGAGCAGTCAGGTCATATGATATTCTTTTCGCGTTCGACCACCGGTGATGGTACCCTTTCTGCTCTTCAGGTGCTTGCTCTTATGAAGACTTCTGGAAAACCTGTCTCAGAACTTGCTAAGATAATGGTCTCTTTTCCTCAGACTCTGATAAGCGTCAAGGTCAAGGATCGTGTTCCTCTTGACGCTCTTCCTGAAGTTCAGGAGAAGATACGCTCTGCAGAATCTGTTCTTGGTGATGATGGGCGAGTTTTGGTAAGGTATTCTGGCACTTCCAAGAAGTGTCGTGTCATGGTTGAAGCTAAGGATCAGCGACAGGCTGACGCCTTGGCGAAGGATATTGCTGGAGAGATCGAGAGCTCTATAGGGGGTTGATGATTTGGGGATTTCCTGTATGAGTTTGATAATTTATAATATGTTATGGTGATATTATGGTTTCAGAAGTTTTAGATCTTTCAGATAACATTGATGATAACATTGATAATAGCGGTCAGGAAAGGATTCAGGCAGTCATTCTTGCAGCCGGCAAGGCGACAAGGACGCGTCCTCTCACTGTCAATACTGCGAAGTGTCTTCTTCCGGTTCTCGACGGGACTATACTAAGCACTCTTTTGGATTCTCTTTCAGGCTTGGTATATGAGGCTATTATCGTTGTGGGTTTTAAGAAAGAGCAGATCATGGAGCGTTTCGGCAGTTCTTATGGGCATATAAAGCTGACTTATGTTGAACAGAAGGAGCAGCTTGGTACTGGTCATGCGGTTCTTTGTGCCGAACCTTATCTTAAGGATCGCTTCCTGATACTGACTGGTGAGGATCTTATATCCCCTGTAGATTTTAAGAATCTTGTTAAGCATCGTTATGCTTGTCTTGCTCAGGAAGTTTCTGACCCCTCAAGGTTTGGCATATTTACCGTGGATGACAGTGGTTATATTACTGGTATTGAGGAAAAACCTAAGAACCCTAAGTCCAATCTTGCTAATACTGCTTGTTGGGTCACGGATAAGAAGATTTTGGATCTTATGAAAGCTGAGGGGAAGACTGAGCGGGGGGAGTATGAGATCACTTCTGCTCTTGGTAAGCTTATAATGGAGGAGAAAGTCTTTTGTCAGAAAGTTCAGGATTATTGGATGCCTGTAACTTATCCTTGGAACCTTTTGGAAGCTAATGTTAAGTTCTTGAGGGATATTCCGGAATCTCGCATAGACGGTGTTATTGAACCCGGAGCTGTAGTTAAAGGTATTGTTGTTATAGGTAAGGGAACTGTGATAAAGTCAGGCACCTATATTGAAGGTCCTGTTTTCATAGGTCAGAACTGTACGGTCGGCCCTCAGGCTTATGTCAGGAAGGACACGATTATTCTTGATGATGTCAATACTCGTGCAGAGCTTTATGATGTTCTGCTTATGGAGGGTGTTACTGCTAAGCATTCTAGTTATCTTGCTCATTCGGTCATAGGTCCTGGATCAAATATCGGTTGCGGCACTATCACTGCTGATTACCGCCATGATGCTGGTACTAATTGGACTGTTGTTAAGGGTCAGAAGGTAGATACTGGTCGCAGAAAGTTAGGTGCTTTTTTTGGTGAGCGTGTTCATACAGGCATCGGCACTCTTATCTATCCTGGTAGGAAGATCTGGCCTTACTGCACCACCTTGCCGGGAGAGATTGTAAAGAAGGATATTGAGGACTCGTCGGTAAAAGCTTCTGATAAGAAGTGATATTCATTACCGGATGATCTTTAGTATCTTACATTTATGTTGGTGATACTTTTATTGTTATAATTTGTGTTGTTGGTGTTATCATGTGTGGTATAATAGGTTATTTGGGAGATAGGAACGGAGCAGAGGTTGTAGTTGAGGGACTTAAAGCTTTAGAGTATCGTGGTTATGATTCTTGGGGGGTTGCTGTCAGGTCAAACGCTTCTGTCTCTATAAAGAAGCAGGTCGGTAGGATTTCTGACTTTGACGATCTTTCTTCTCTCCCTTTCGCTAATATAGCTATTGGTCATACCCGTTGGGCGACTCATGGTTCTGCGACTGCAGCTAATGCTCATCCTCATACTTGCTGTAAGGGGCGGATCGCTGTCGTTCACAATGGTATCATTGAGAATTATCAGGAGCTTAAGTCTTCTTTGGTGGCGAAGGGTCATATTTTTAAGAGTCAGACCGACACTGAGGTTATCGCTCATCTTATCGAGGAGAATGTTGCTTTCGGTTATGATTTCAACACTGCTTTTGAGAAGGCGATATCGGATCTTAAGGGTCGTTTTGCTGTTGTAGCTATTGTCGATTCTGACGATCAGCTTCTTATTGCTAGAAAAGGTTCTCCTTTGGTCTTAGGCATGGGTGATAAAGAGTTTTTTGTTGCTTCTGATGTTCCTGCTTTTCTTAAGTACACCAACAATGTTGTCTTTCTTGAGGATGGTGATGTTGCTTCTGTCGGTTCGGCCAGGTCCCTCAGACCCGGTGTTACGATCACTAATCGTGGTAAGGTTGTTACTCGTTCTCCTAAGAGGGTCTCTTGGGATGTTGAGGGTGCTGAACTTGGTGAGTATGATCATTTTATGATCAAGGAGATCATGGAGCAGAAGGATACTATCCTGCGAGCTATCAATCAACCTAAGGAGGATATCAAACGTATCTCTGATATGATCAACCTTTCTGATAATGTTTTTTTCATTGGTTGTGGTACTGCGGGCAAGGTCGCTCAGGTGGGTTCTTACCTTTTTAGTAAGATTGCTGGCAAGCGTGTGGATTTTGTCGTCGGTTCTGAATTTCCTAATTACCATGATTTTTTGGGTTCTAACACTCTTCTTGTTTCGATCTCTCAGTCTGGGGAGACTGCTGATACTTTGGAGGCTATGGAGGTCGCTCAGAAAGCTGGTGCTAAGCTTGTTTCTATTGTCAATGTTGTGGGTTCGTCTATGATGCGTATGTCTGATTATTCTTTGTTGTGTAACTCTGGTCCTGAAAAGGCTGTTTGTTCTACAAAAGCTACTACTGCTCAGATTGCAATTCTTGCCGAGCTTGCTTTTGCTTGTGCTGGCAGGCTTGATCAGGGTCTTAACTTGTTGGAATCTGTCGCTTCTCAGGTCTCTTCAATGCTTGATGATGGTATCTCTGATAAGGTCCGTTCTCTTGCTAAGAAGCTTGCCGGTCATGAGTCCATGTACATAATAGGTCGTTCGGTTAATTTTCCTATCGCTCTTGAAGCGTCTATCAAGATGCAGGAAGTTCCTTACATCCATGCTGAGGGGTTTGCTGGTGGTGAGTTGAAGCATGGTCCTATAGCTCTTATTGAACCCGGCACTCCTTGTGTTGCTTTTGTCGCTAATGATGATGTTAAGTCTGACATGATTAGTAATGCTATGGAGATACGATCGCGTGGTGCTTTCATTATTGGTATCGCTCCTGAGAATGATGCTGTCTTTGATTTTTGGATTCAGGTGCCTGATGCCGGTGTTTTAAGTCCTATCCCTAATATAATCCCTATCCAGCTTTTGAGTTATTATACTGCTTTAGAGAAGAGTTGTGATCCTGATAAGCCCCGTAATCTTGCTAAGTCTGTTACTGTCAAATGAAGCATTTTCTCTTTTTTGTTGTTCTCTTTTTTTTGTATCTGTTTTTCTTTTTTGTCTTTCACTCTCTCTTTTTCTCCTCCTTCTTTTCCAAACCTTTTAATATTCCTGTTTTTTCCTTTTCTCTTATGCTGATACCTATACCTAAGTCTGAGGGCCTGAAGTTTAAGGACAAGTTTGTTGAGCGTTACGAGAAACTTACTGATATGGCTGAGTTCAGGAAGTATTCTTTGTCTTTCCTTAGGAAATCTGTCCGTGTGAATACCTTGAAGATTTCTGTTTCTGACCTGAAGGCTCGTCTTGAGAAGGAATGGGTCTTGACTCCTATCCCTTGGTGTAAAGAGGGTTTTTGGATAGATCATAAGGGCGAAGGTGATGATAAGCGTCGTGATGTTGGTAATTTGTTGGAGCATCAGCTTGGTTATATCTATATTCAGGAAGCAGCTTCTATGATTCCTCCTTTAGTTCTTGATCCTAAGCCTGGAGAGAAGGTTCTTGATATGTGTGCGGCTCCTGGTTCTAAGACTACTCAGATCGCTCAGTATATGGAAAATTCTGGTATCTTGGTCGCTAATGATGTTCTTGGTACGCGTCTTGCTGCTCTTGGTATTAATCTTCAGCGTTGTGGTGTATCTAATGCTTTGACTACTCAGATGCATAAGTGGTGGAAGGTTGGTGATCGTTTTGATCGTGTTCTTGTTGATGCTCCTTGTAGCGGTACCGGCACGATTAGGAAGTCTTTGAAGACTATTGAGATGTGGAATCCTAACATCGGTAAGCGTATGGCCAAGACTCAGAAGCAGCTTATACAGGCAGGTTTTGATCTTCTTAAGCCTGGCGGAACTCTTGTTTATTCTACCTGTACTCTTGAGCCTCATGAGGATGAGGGGGTCATAGATTTTCTTTTGTCTAATAATCCTGATGCGAAGATCGAACCTATAGGCCTTGATATAAAGCGTTCTCCTTCGGTTACTGAGTTTGAAGGCGAGGTTTTTACGCCAGATGTTAAGCATTGTTTACGTATCTGGCCTCAGGATAATGATACTGAGGGTTTTTTTGTCGCTAAGATCCGTAAGAAGGCTTGATTTTTCTGTTTTTGTTGTTTTTTCTTAAGAATAACTTTTATAAACAATTGTTTTTTTCTGTGTTTTATCTAGTCCCGTAGTGTAGTGGCCAATCATGTCAGGTTCTGGCCCTGGCGACCGCGGTTCGAAACAGGAAGTTAATGCACTTTCTTCGGAAGTCCGCGCGGGACTATTTATTCATTCTTGATTCTTTTTTTATTGAAAATCTCGTTAGAGATTTGCAAGGAGTTCAATACTCCGTCCTTTAGGTCGGGGATAGACCCGAGTGGCGAGTTTTTGTTATTTCTGATTGTTGTGCGTTTTTCCTATCTTAGTACCTATTCTGCCTGTATTGGCTTTTTTAGGGGTTTTATCTCTATTAATTGGTTGTTTTTTATGTTAAAAAGTTATTATTTCTTGTTTGTTTTGGTAAAAAATAAAATAATAACCTTAATAAATGATGTTGTCTATATAATATTAGAGAGATGTCTTGGAGAAGCAAAGATTCTGGCTCTGAAGAGAGAAAACCCCCGAAAACTTGGTTAGGGAAGCTTTGGAGTAAGTACTATTCAAAGACTCGGTTAGTCGGTGCTCTGTTGTTCGCAAGTGTTGTAGGTGCTAATATTGGTTATTCCCGGCTTGATAATTGGTCTGCTCAGAAGTCTATGGAATTATATTTAGATAATAAGTATTCTGTCTCTGATGTTAGTATATGCAAGAAGAAAAGACAGTTCTTTACTCCGGGTCATTCTTGCAGGGAATTGCTTGTTTTTGGTAGTGGGACGCATTCTGAGGATTTTCGTCATGATATCAGGCTCTTGAAGGCTTATTATGAGAAGCAGGGTTGTGAAGTGGCTGAGATCTGCCCTGATGTTCATGATAAGAAGGATCTGGAAATTGCTTTGGAGCAGCTTGCTGCTTACTCTTCTGATCATACGAAGACTGGTTTTGTCTTTAGTGGTCATGGGAGGGTTGATGGTGGTGTAGGTTATATGGTTCTTAAGAGTGATTCTCAGTCAGGTACGAAGAAAGGATTGGTAGATATTCTTGATAAGGAAGCTACTCGCATAGGTCCTGAATTTGCAGAAGCTTGGAAAAAGGTTCGTGGTCATAAGCAGGCTTTTTTTGATATGTGCTTTTCTTTGACGTCAAAGCTTGATGATACTGTGATTATAAACTCTTCTGATAAGGATTCTAAGAGTTATACTATGAAATTTGCTGATTACAGTTATGGTATCGCTTCAGTGGTATATACCGCTTCTTATCTTCATGTTTCTTTGGCTGAAGCTGCTGAACTGATAAAGAATGATGATTCTCGTCTTCCTCCTGATGTTAAGACCTTGCTGAAGTATGTTCCTGAGGCTTATTCATCTTTGGATGTTAAGTTTGAGAGATGATCCTGTTCTTTGGTTTTATTCTGGTCTTGGAACTTCCAGTTCTTCCCTGTTTTCTGTTTCTTTTGTCCCTTCAAGTTTCTGTTGCATGGCGATTATCATCTCTGAATAATCTGAAGGTCTTAGTTCTTGATGCCTTACCGGATCGTATCCTCTTCCGAACTGGGGATCTGAGAATGTTACGTCTCCAAACCTTACTTTCTGGTCGTATCTTGGTATTATCTGTATGTTTGCGTGTAGGTTTTCTAGGCTTGATTGTGCCATATATGCGAACATCTTTGCTCCGAATAGCTCTTTCATCATTCCTGTCAGTCTGACGATTATTGTCTGCAGTTCTTCTATCTCTTCTTTTGTTGCTGAGAACAGGTCTGGTATGTGTCTGTTGAGGGCTATTATTGTCGTTCCCAGGTATGCTTGGTTTTTTTTCAGATATGCTGTCCAATAAGTGTATTTTTTTATTTCCCAGTCTGGTGCTCCTACGCAATAAGTGCATGCCATTTTATCAACTCCTTTCCTTTATTCTTCTGTTTGGTGCTTTTAGTCTCTTGAATATTGCTCCATAGAGGTTTTCTGTCCTAAAAGCTTTTATAGTCCGGGCTTTGTGTGATCTTGTCTCTGTTAAAGTTATCTTCATCTTTTTTTCTTGTAGCTATAGAGTGCTCCTATAGCGGTTACTGCTAGCAGTATTATCAGTACGACTGTTGCATATTCTACGAATCCTTTGTCGCTTTCTAATTTTTCTATGTTCTCTACAACTTCTTTCTTGCTGTCTGTTTTTGTCTTGTTCTCTTTTTCTTTCTCTTTATCGGCACTGATCTTTTTTTCTTTGTCTGTCTCATTAAGTTTTTCCTGTTCTTTTTCTTCTTGGATATCTTTCTTTTCTTCTGATGTTTTTTCTGTTGATACTACTTCTCCGCTTGCTATCGAGGTTGGTATGTATATGCCTGTCGGTTCTTCCCGGTCTTTTGTTTTTTTCTGGTATTCTTCGTAGGATATCGCTTCTACTTTTTTCTTCACTACGTCTATCAGTATCCTGTCATCCCCTCTTGTTGTCGGATAGTCGCTCCTGAGTCTTATGTACATGGTGTATCTTTTTTGTATTGCTGTCTTGGGCACCTTTATTGTCAGGTTTTCCGTGTGCTCGCCTAACTTTTCATAAGAGAATGTTTTTTCTTCACAATACCAGTTTAGCGGGCATGGGTATATGTATGCTGTCACATTTTTTGGTGCTTTTAGTTCTTGATTTACGAGTACAAAATTTGCTGTCAAGCTTTCTCCGGGGATTACCATATATGGTGAATCTGTTGATTGGATGTAGAAATAGTCTTCTGCTGCGGTTATTGCGGGTATACTTATGCTATATATCAGTATAGCTGTTAGTACTATTAATAGTCTGTTCTTCATGTCTAACCACCCAGAACGAGAAATAATTAGTAATATATAATATTTGTTAATATTGTCTGTGCTTTTTGCTTATGTTTGGTCTTACTCTTTAAAGTGATGTTGCAGTTCGTGTATCAGGTCTTTGAATCCTGCGTGTATGACGCTTGCCAGATCCCATGTTTCCTGTTCTGTTAGCTTATTGGCTTCGAATCTTCTTGCGGGGTAGTCTAATGTAATGCTTAGTTCGTATCTTTGCCTTGCTCCTTCTTTTTCAAAGGTTTTTATATGGACTTTTATGTTCGCGTCTTTTTTTATTATCCTTGTTATCTTCTCATAGTATTCGTCGCATAATTTCTTGACCATCTCTTGGTCTGGTTCTGCCAGTTCTTTGATTCCCAGAATTTGTATGCTTTCCATAGAACTCACCGTTTATGTGCTTGATGTTATAAATAAAAGATAAAATTAAAAAATTAAGATTTTTAGTCAATCTTTAGTATCAGTTCTCCGGATTTTGTATGTTCTAATGCTGTTTGAGCATTTACATAATCAAGATAGACTGTTCCTTTGAACTTTCCTTATGTTAAGCTTAGTCCGCTGCATGTGAACGTGTCTTTCTCACCATCTGTTAATGTTCCGTCACCGTCTGCGTCTGTGCATGTGAAGTTTGCTCCTGTTGTGGGATCTACTGTGACAGTAACGTTGTTCATATCAAATCCTGCGCTGTTCTGTATTACCATGGTTATCTGTGATGCAGAACCTGTGAAATCCAAGCATGCTGTTCCGCTTGGTAGTGTGCATTTCTCTGGTAAAAACCTGTCTGGGCTTAGCACTCCAAAATATGCTAATGCTCCAATCGCTGCTAAAACAACAAGGATGGCCCATCCGTAGGTCATCAGAAATTCCATTGCTGCTTGTCCTTTTTTATTAAACATGTCTAATCACCTCTCAGCATAAACCTATGCTGTTATCTTTTTTGATAAATAATTTCATTTAAACCATATTGACCTTGATTTATAAATCTTTCTTTTCTTGTGTGATTAAAAAATGCTGTCTCAGACCTTGATTCGCACATTTTTCGCATTATTTATATAAAATATAAACTGTTTTTTATTAGTGTTTTTAAAACTGCGCAGGTTGTCCTTCTTATTCCTTTATTGTTCGTATTGTCATTAGATATGTATCATAATATGTGTCATAGAATCCGTTGATCAGTATCATGCAATCTTTGCAACAACCTTTCCTTTTGTGCTCTTTACCAATGTGCCTTCGGCTAGTTGGTATGTTATTGTTATGTCTGATTTCATCTTTTTTCCTTTTTTTCCGAATGAGCATCCTGTTATGTTGAATAGTCTTCTCTCCCCATCATTCATATCTATATTGAAGTCTCCTGAACAGTCGTTCATTGTTATGTTGTATAGGTGTATCTTTCTTCCTCCGGCATTCTCTATGAGCAGGTGTGCTGAGTCTGTATCCACGTTGAAGTCTATGCATGCCATTCCTGTTGTTGTTGAGAATTGGCAGACTTCTGGTATGAACTTTGATGGGTTTAGAACTCCGAAGTATGCTAGTGCTCCTATGGCTGCTGTCAGTGCTAGCATTGCCCATCCGTAGGTCATCAGGAATTCCATTGCTGCTTGTCCTTTCTTGTTCTTCCTGAACTGCTTTATTGTCCTGTTCTTTCTCATCCGAAAAAACCTCCTACAAATACGCCCATGACCTTGACTATTGTCATGTAGAGTATTATTGAGACTATGATGAATGTGGGTATGTACCTGATTCCTCCTTTGATGTTTCCTTTTCTTATGGTTGATATGATCATGGCCGAGAATGTTGACGTTATTATCAGTGATACGATCACAAAGATATTGAAGTCGCTCAATGATATGACCTCTTTTGATATCTGTAATGGCATTCCTGCTCCTGCTCCGGGACTTATGGTCATCTTTGAGAATATCTGTTGTATCACGCTTATCAGATGGTATGCCATAGCGAAAAGGAAGGGTGCGGCTACTATGCTGGCAAATGTTATGAATATCACATATGTTGTTACATTGGCTGACATCTCTTTCTTCATTATGCTTGTCTCTTGGATGTTTGTTGAGATTTTTGTCATAAGGTCTCCTATCTCGCCTCCTGCTTTCATACCTTCTACTAACAGGTTTATTGATCGTTCCAGAAGTTTTGAGTCGTATTTTGCGACGAATTCTTTCAGTGCTGTTTCCAGTTGTTCTCCTGCATAGGTCCTTTTTGCCACCTCTTCTATCTCTTTGGCCAGTATTCCGAATCTTGGCCTGACTGCGAACCATAATGCCTGATCAACTGTCATTCCTGCTCTTATGTTGCTGCTTGCTAATTGCAGGAAGTCTGGAAGTACCTTTTCAACTTTTTGTTTTCTTTTGTATTTTATCATGTCTATGCTTAGGTAGAACATGAACCAGAGTATGAATATGCTTATCAGCACTCCTATTATGAACCATATCCCTAGTATCATAGGTGGTGGCGTTATGAAATCGGGTTTTTTTTGTAGAACTTTAAGCAGGTATATGCCTAAGATGATCGTTACCAAGACAGCTCCCGATATTATCATCCGGGATAATGCTTTTGGTGTGAATGTGTAGCCTGCTTGTTTTATCTTTTTCTTCAGGTTTATCTCTCTTCTGTAGCTTTGTTCTCTCCTTTTTGCCAGTATCTTAGCTATCGCTTTACTTAGTTTTATCTTATTTTTTTTCTCCTTTTCTTTGCCTTTGATCAGGTTTTCGACGCTTGTTGGTGGCATTTTTTGGTTCTTTGATTTTTATTATCTTCTTATTCTATCTGGCTTGCAGGTCTTGATCGTTTTACCATATTGAAGAACATGAACTGTATGAATCCCATCATGCCTGCTATCATCAGTAGGCTTCCTAATGTGAGGTTTATTGATAGGAATGATACCATGACTACCAGCATGGTTATTCCTATTGATGGTAGCACCACGGCGACTATCATGTAGAACATCGCTAACGGGTTTAGTTTTCTTCCGTACTCGTTGAGTTCTATCTTTTGTTCTCTTACTACTTGTTCTATGACTGAGCTTATCGCTTTTGCTATGTCTGCTCCTGTACCTATAGAGTTTATTATCTGCCAGAGCAGTTTTCTGAAGTTTCTGCTGGGAACGATATCTACTGCTCTATTGAGCGCTTCTTCTATGGCTGTTCCCAGGTCTATATCTTCTACTATGTTCTTGAAGTATTTGCCGACGACTGGATAATTTCTTGCTACATGCTTGAACGCATCATACACCGGTATCCCTGATTCTAGTTCTATTATCAGGAATCTCCCGGCATCCACTATTTCTCCGTTTATCTCTCTTTCTATGTGGAGTTTCTTTATGTCTGGCATCTTTATGAAGTACATGAACATGAGAAACATCAGTATTGGGAATACTAATAACAGGTTTATGAGGTTGAAGTCTGTTTTGGATAGGAACATGGCTGCGACGAATGTTATGCCAAATGTCATGTAGAAAGCGCTTAGGAATGTTTTTCTTACGAATGTGACTTCTGTTTCTTCCATACCTGCCTGTTGGAGTTTTAGTTTTAGTCCTGGAAATCTTGTCGCGATCCTTTTGTATATCCTTCTATTCATTTTTCTTTATTCTTTAGGTTCTTCAGGAATGGTCTGTTGAGTTCTGCCATCCTTATTATCCTGTCTTTATTGGTGTAATATTCTGCCATTATCCTTCCGACGTCGTTTATGTTCTTGATCTGTTGTTTTACCATGTATTTGAGTATTGTGCTTTTTTCTTTTAGGTCTTGGTCTATCTCTTTTGGCGTGTTTCCTGTGAACATCTGCAGTGTGTTGTACAGTGTCTTTGAACTGTTCCTTTTTGTCAGTACGTCTTGTTTAGGATCGTATTGTAATAGCACGTTTGGTGTTGAGTCTTCTTTTATCTCTGCTACCTGGAATGTTCTTCTTAGCCCTGTTCTTCTATTCCTGAACTGTATTATGATCATTGATATTGCTGGCAACATGGATTTTGGTACGTCGATAGGAGGATGTGACAGCCTGTTTATTGTCTCTTTTGCGTCATTCGCATGGAATGTTGCGTAGCATGAGTGGCCTGTATGTATGGATTCAAATAATGTTTCTGCTTCTCTTTTTCTTCTTACTTCTCCTACCAGTATCCTGTCAGGTCTCATCCTTAGGCTGTTCACCAGAAGGTCTTCCATGGTTATCGCTCCTCGTCCTTCGACATTGGGCAGTCTTGTGGATAATGGTACCCAGTGGAGAAATTTTGGAAGCTGCAGTTCTCTTGTGTCTTCTATCGATATGATCCTTTGGTTTGGGGGGAAGAAGTTTGCCAGTACGTTTAGTGTTGAGGTCTTTCCTGATGCTGTTCCTCCTGCTATCAGCGCGCTTAGTTCGTATTGTATGCCTGTCCATATCAGCGAGGCTGCTTGTGTACTCATGGTCTTTGATTCTAGAAAGTGTGTTATTGTCCATGGGTCTCTTGAGAATCTTCTTATCGTTATCGTATTTCCTTCTGTAGATATTGGGAATAGCGTTGCGTTTACTCTGTCTCCTTCTTCCAAATGTGCGTCCAGCAATGGTTCCAGCACGCTTAGTTGTCTTCCTACTTTTCTTCCTATCATAACTGCGTAATGTTTTATCTGTTCGTCGGTCTTGACTCTTATGTTGGTCTTTAGCCATCCGTATTTCCTGTGATACACCCATGCTGGTTCTTTTGCTGAGTTTATGACGACTTCTTCCAGCATTGGATCGTCGTTTAGGACCTCTAATGAACCCATTCCCAGACTTTTTTGTATCAGGTATGTCTTTAAGAATGATTTTTCTTTCTCATCTGCGGCTGGGAAGTACTTTTCTATCAATTTTTGTATTGTCTGTGAGAATTTATCTTCCAGTACATTCCTGTTTCTTGTGTCGCTTATCTTTATCAGTCCGAGGTTTACTGCTTTTATCAGCTCTTCTCTTATCTTTTCCAGTATCAGTTCTGTTGTCTTGCTTATGGCTGCTATGTCTGCTTCGTAGATCGGGACGTAATCATCAGGGACTCTTTTGACTGTGACTGTTATCGGTATGTCTAGTGATTGGAATGTGTATGTGTCTAGTACCTGCTCTTTATCGCTTTCTGTCAGTATATTGTCTGTTTTTTTCTCTCTTCTTGGTGCTGTCGTATTTTTTCTTCCTGTTTTTTTTGTTAGCTTTATTGTTTTTTTCTTGACAGCCTTATTTGTTTTGCTCCTGACTTGTTTCTTTAAGGTCTTTCTCTTCTTCACCGCTTTTTTGTTATGTTTTTTCATAGCTATCGCCTGTGTCCTTCCGGACTCTTATTTTCCTATGTTCCTATCTTGACGACTGATCTCATGATGCTTCTTAATTTCTTGAGGTGTTCTCCAAGAGTGCTCTTTTGTTTTGCTATCTCTTTCATCTCTTTATCCAATTCTTGAAGTTCTTTTCTTACTTCTGGGG
>JALWQS010000073.1 GCA_027083015.1 Candidatus Woesearchaeota archaeon | reverse complement strand
TTTCTCTTCCATGGCCAAGAACTCGGGACGGTCCTCGGTAATCAAGGCTGGTTTTTCCTCTTCCTCAAGATTCTTGATCTCTTTACTTACAAGAATCTTAAGAATCTTACGTTCATCTTCGGTAAAAGTCATTCATATCACCTTTTATTTTTTATCTTTGAATAGGATGTCTGCTTAATCTTTATCCTTACGATCCAACAGACCTAAACTTTCTTCAATATGGACAATTTCAGGACCGCCACTAAGGTCGCCGATGATAAGACCGTGATCATTACATAACACGCCCGAACTTATAAATGGTGATCCCATATTGACACTGGATTCAAAACAAGGAACCTTCAAAAGATCAGAGATCTTAGTCATCTCTGCTTCAGAAGCATCACGACTTATTATGCAAGCAGAACCATTGACCGCTCCCAGAGAACCCACCGTATCAAGACCTGAGATCTTACCAGGCTTAAGGTCGGTTCCAAGAGCCTGTCTGATAATCTTCTTGGTATCAGCACTAAACTCTTCACTCACAAGCGCACCATGGTCATTGCAAAGGATCGTGTTGCCAAGACAGGTAATCTTGGACTTAATAACTGTGTAGTCAATATTAAGCTCTTCAAGCTTCTTAAGTTCATAATCAAAACAGATACCAGGAACCAAAAGTTTCTTAGAATTGCCAGCAAGAAACACGCCCAGAAGAGAGGTGCCTGCAATCGTCAGTTTATGGACAGGAACGCCTAATGTCTTACCAAACTCTTCAGCAAGAGAGTCGGGAACATCAGTACCGAGAAGGCAAAACTCATCAGTACAGTAGCCGTAAAGGCCAATATTAGGATTCCCGTTGATGTTTGTCTTTAAAACAGGCATAAAATGAAAGAAAAAAGGTTTGTTTAAAAAATTTGTTAATTTATTTCTCAACAAAAGCAGTTTATCTAGAGCTGAATGCTTGCTTAAGGTAATTAGATCTGGCCAACCTTATAAGGCCAGAGGAACTATTCGCCAAAAGAAGCGCTTTCTGAGAAAAACCTCCAACTGCCAGACGAAGACCTTCAGTGATCAAATAGCGATCATTGAAATCCAACAAGCCCTTTTTAGCAGGAACTTCAACAGTCTTAGCAATCCTGTAAAGAGTCTTTGCTTTAGGCCTAAAAACAGATACTGCCCTCTCATAATCCTCTTCCTCAAATCCGCCAGACCCAATAGCGTAAGTCCTGGCTTTCTCTAAAGTCCTAAGTTCAGGATGATCAATCAAAGACTTTAAGAGACCATAGACGGCTTTTCTTTCAAAATCAACTGTCTCAACAGTCTTGGAAAATTTATCTCGCGCATCATCAGGAGAATAATCAAAAACATCGCTGAGGATCCTTTCAGCTAAAATCTGTTCAAAACCCTGGTGGCGCGTGAAACCAAATTTTCTCTGATAAGCAGAGACTATCTCCGGATCATAAGAATCACGGACCAAACCGACAATGCTGTGGATAACCCTCTCAACATTGATAGGAACAAGATAAGAACCATCATCACTCCTTAAGTCAATCTCATTAGCTTTTCCCACCCAAGAAGAGAGGACAGGCTTACCAGCTATCCTTTTTTGAATCTTTGCCAGCTCAGAGTTCTTCAATACCCTATCTTCCCGAGCCCATCTTATGGTCTGTTCAGCATGCTTGTTGGTCTGGATACCGTACAATAGACCTATAGGTCTCAAAAGAAACTCAAGGTATGACTGCAGCTGTTCATGTTGAGGAATAGAAAAATCAGTAGCTTTCACCGCTTCTATCATAGCCAGTCTTACGGTCTCCACAAACCTACAGCTGTTAAGGTAAGGTGAATCATCGTCTAACTCCCTGACAGAAGATTCCAGTCTCATGTCAGTGTAATCCCTAGCACGTCGGATCTCTATAAGCTCTTCATCAGATATATCATCAAAGAATATCTTTAGGATATTCCTCTCAATATCGCTCAGCACCTTCCTGTCATAAGCTTCCTTATGGTTGAGGTGGGTAGAAGAAGTTCTCTCAACAGCTTTGAAAAGCTGGTTGGCTACCCTATCGCGCATCTTCAAATCAAAAAATTCTTCATCAATAACTTCATTAAGTACCATCTCTCTCACCTAAATCCTGTATGAACTATATCTGTTTGTAATTCTGTCTATAATCTTAGTCGCATCTCCTTTATATTTCGCTCATCGAAGATAATAAAAATCTCTTTTTAATCATTACCCTGGTTTTTTTTACTAAACTAAGTCAGAGAATGCCTCTTTTTACTGAAAAGCAAGCATGGATCACTCCTTTTTGTCAGAGTCTTTTTGAGCCGGAACTTCCTTTCTATCTATAAGTTTTATCCAGATCTCTTCAAAATGCTTGTGCTGTTCCAGGTCAATCTTTCTTGCATTTTTCAGATGTAACATAGGAATAAAGGTTAGCACCTTGTCGTGCTTTGATTGTGAAGGGACCAGATGTGAAAAAGCAACTTTTTTCGATGAGTTCTTGTTAAGGTATTCTGCAACGTCTTTCATCAGATCATCCATAAGTTTAGAGATGTCAAATTTTTTGTCAGGAAGCTTCAGCTCTTTCTGTCTGAGGTGGTTAAGCACCCGTCTTTTTTTGACATTAAGAGCAACATCAAGAGCATCTATAAGGTCGTATACAGAAACCTTCCTTTTCCTGGGTTGTGGAGTTCGGGGAATCAACGGAAGATTCTCAGGCTTTTGGATCTGGACACCTAAAGCTCCAAGTTCTCCTTCAACAAAGGATTCTTCAGAGTAAAGATCTTCTTCAGTGGTGGCCAAAAGCCGGTCAAACTCCATGATGTCCTCTCCGATGAGCCTGCTGGACTTGATCCTTAACAGGAGAGCGGCAGCAAGCAGAACCTTGCCGGAAATCCTTAGATTAGCTTCCTTGAACTTTCTTACAGCTTGAATATACTTTTTGGTCAGAAGAGAGATATTTATGTTCCATGGATCCATATCTTCAGACCTGATAAGATCCATGATTATGCTCTTCCAGGTGATCTCTTCAGTATCTGTGATTATCTTATAGATACGTTCATGAACTTCATCAGTATTAGCCATTGGGTAAGCACTTGAGATAACCATATTTAAACTTTGGGGATGTAAGAAGTATATAAACTTTTTGTCCCTTTTAAGTGGTTATTTTTAAGTGTTTGATGTCTTTGTTTTCTTGTTCTTTGTTCTTCTGTTCGTTCTATAACATATTGTACATTAACGGAACAATCGGAAAAATAGGAAGATTTAAATAGTAGTTTTGGTCTGCGTAAAAATATCATTAAACAATCATTTTAATCATTTTACAGCGTCTTGCTGGGGAAAAGGGGTGTGTGTAATTACAGAAAAAGTTACTTTTGCATCAGTACTGGACAATCCTATATACAGGGATAGGGACTTGCTTTACAAGCTGTTACCTCCTTCTGGTCTTCTACACAGGACTGAACAGAAGAATGAGTTGATAATGGAGTTGGCTCCTATACTTATGAACTCCGCAGTATCCTGCGTGTTCGTCTATGGAAATCCAGGAACAGGAAAAACAGCAGTGATAACCGAACTGATGGGTGAGCTTGAAGAAGAAGCAAAAAAAAGAAAGGTCTCGCTGACAAAAGCTTATGTCAACTGTTCAGAGAACAGGACAGAAACGACAATACTGATCGATATTCTTTCACAACTGAATCCTGAAAGGTCATATCCCAGAGTGGGATGGACACGAGGAAAAGCTATAGCAGAATTCACCAAACTCCTCAACGATCTGAAAACCCACGTGATAGTCGTATTGGACGAAGTGGATTACGCTCTTAAAGAAGGAGGAGATGATATACTTTATAGGCTCAGCAGGGTAAACGATACAGTTAAATCAAAAGTAAGCACGATACTAATATCAAACGACGTGAAAGTTTCAGATTACATAAAGCCAAAAACACAAAGCACGCTAGGAAGAGTCAAGGTCATATTTGCACCTTACACAGCAGAAGAACTAGAAGACATACTGAAATCACGAGCAAAAGAGGCATTCAAGAAGGAAGTAGTCTCAGAACAAGTGATACAAAAAGTTGCAGAGATAGAGGCATCACGAGGAGGAGATGCAAGAAAAGCACTGGAACTTCTGGATACCTGCGCTAAGATAGCAGTAGCAAGAGGGCTCAAAAAGATTACACTTGACCTGGTAGATCCGGCACTTCAGACATTAGAGAAAGACGAGCTTTTCGGCCTCGTATCTACATTGACAAAACATCAGAAACTGCTATATCTGGCAATGATCAAGACAAAAGCCAGTAAGTTCGACAGCGGAAAGGTATACAAGCTATATAGAGAAGTTTGCGAAAAACAGAATGTTCAACCGTTGACAGTAAGAAGCATAAGAACATTTATCGTAAACCTAAGCGAGTTAGGACTCATCAGATCAGAAGTAGGATGGTTAAAGGACCTAAGAAAGAAATCAAGGACAATAACGATAGACATAGACTCAGCGACAAGAAAAAAACTCAGAAAGCTCATCAGAGACTCATTATAGTTGACTTATCATAGTCTGATCTACGCAGCAGGTATGTGAAGGTAAATACAGTCAGAGATTATGATCAATCGTGTCAAAACATCAAAAGTTTATTGAAAATCTCGTTAGAGATTTGCAAGGAGTTTAATACTCCGTCCTTTAGGGAGAGATTTTCAATCCCAAAAACTCGCCGTTAAGCGAGGGTCGTTAATACCCCTACCTTTAGGTTGGGGATAGACCCGAGTAGCGAGTTTTTGTTATTTCAAGCTTCAAAGTCCATTTTGGAGACCATGGCAAGGGCTGACTTGCGGGGGTGGAGTCTTGCCCTTGCCTTTTTTATTCTACATACCTATTTTAGATGATATATCTGATATCTTATTCTAAAAGTCAATAAAAACAGAGCTTTTTTCTTAGAAAAGTAAAAATGTCAGCGGAAGCATTTAAGGATGTTCAAACCATCCCTAAGGTGAGAGATAAAGATGCAGCAAGGAAAACCACAACCCGGTCTAGATGGATTCACAGATCTTGATTCTGCTTTAGAAGAACTATTAGGCGAAACAGGAGAAACTATTGAGGCGCGGGAGGAACAGGCAGGACATTATGGCCATAGAAGTGATAGAAAAGGTATTGTGAGTTCTAAAGGTTCAGGAATGACAGATAATGCAGGTTTTTATTCTCTAAAAGGCAGTTCAAGAGAACAGGTATTCTCTGACCTAAGAAGACCTACGCGTCTGGACAGAAGAAAAGCTTCAAGACCGACACCAGCAAGACTGGCAAGAATAGGACTAGAACAGAAACTAAATCTGGAGGAGTTTGTAAGAAGCACCAAACGCTTGGCAGATGTCTGTTTCAGAGAGGGCTACTCTCTGCTGCTTAACGGAGAAGAATATACCAACGGAAGATATGAAGACTCGACAGGCGTGAGGATAGGCATGTCAGCCGATGATCTGGGCTATACAAAAGGAAGGATAGAATTCTATTTTGGCAAGGGTTTCTCAAAAAGAGTTGAAGGAACACTGATGTTCATAAAGGAGATTGCAAGATATCTGGGATGCAGACCTGGTTTCACAGATGAGGAACTTGTGGAACAAGCTTACAAGAGCATACCTGATATAACAGGTTCAAGAACAGAATACCGCGCAGTATTCCGTTTTGATGCGAAAAGATCAACCATCACTTTTGATACTGTACTGGAAGAAAATACGTCGGAAAGAAATATGGGAAGAGATGATGATCAAGATACGAGACAAATAAGTGACCAAGCATTAAGGTATGCGACGCTGAGCAATCTTTCAGTAGGAGAAGTAGAAATGCCGAAACCCACAGGATTTCTTGATGATGAAGGAAATATGATCTATGAGTAAGAATAGATAAGAAAAAATGATAAAACTCTTGTTCTATCCAAGAGCTCTACGAACGTCAACAACTTCAACAGAAGCGACACCGTCAAGAGCTTTAATCTTCTCTTCAAGATCTTCAGTTGAACCAAGCTTCTCGTCCATGACAAAGAAAAGCTTCAATGCCTTAAGGCCGAAAGCTATAGGCTCAATCTCATCCTTGCCTACCTCTCCGCCAAACTCCGCGATCAGTTTAGTGGCTTGCTCTTTAATAGGATCAAGTTCTGTTTCTACGCCTTCAGGCATAATCTTCAATGTGATAATAGCTGTACCCATTCTAGTAACCTCCTTTAATA
>JALWQS010000072.1 GCA_027083015.1 Candidatus Woesearchaeota archaeon | reverse complement strand
ATTCATGGCTAATGTTCTTGTTGATAATTGGAAAGAGGTTCTTGCTCTTAAGAAACATCTTGGCGTTCTTGATTCTCATGATGCTTTTGATGAGTATCTGCCTCTTTTGGAGCCTTTGTTGCAGAAAGGAATCATTTCCGATAAAGAGTTTATAGGTTCTTTAGAGGTGATCTGTGAGCATTATCCTTTCGAGATTTTAAGCGAGATTGTTCCCAAGATAATTCCTCTTTTGAATGATGGTTCTCTTCGTTGGCAGGAATTCGTTGATTCTATTCATGGTCTGACTCAACCCGAGTATAAGACTTCTTTTTTTCGGACTTTTTTCCCTGATGTTCTTCCTCTTCTTCTTTCTCACTCTCTCTCTCTTGGTCCCGGATGACTGACTTGTATATTCTTATCAAGGATCCTTTTCTCTTGAGTTTGATCATTAAGTCTATCAGTAAGAATTCTTCTAAAGATCAGGTTCATGATATCCTGGATTTTGTCATTTCTCATGCTAAAAGGTCTAAAGGTTTTCTATCATTGCTTTCTGATCTTGATTCTTTATTCGGTCTCTTTGATCGCGGAATTGTTGACCATGAAAGATTCTTTGAGGATCTCGCTAAAGTTGAGTCTGGTCGTGATGGTCGTCTTTTGATCAATGCTGTTGCTCATGCTATCAAGTCTTTTAATGGAGTTATTGGTGAGTCTGTCTCTTGGAATATTTTCTTCCGCTCAGTTCCTGATCTTCCTGTCTCTGAAGAGGGCTGTGCGTTTAGGACTTTCTCTCAGATGCCTAATTTTCTTAATGCTCTCTTTTCTAAGGGGATTGTCTCTTGGGAGACTTTTGTTAAGGATATGCATAAGTTTGATCATGATAAGGATGAAGCGATGATTATGAATAATCTTTTCAAGAGTTTAGCTTCTCTTATCCTGAAAAGATCTGTTTCTTGGGCTGTCGCTTGTGATGATATCATTGAGGTAAGTACAAATATTGATTTTGAGTCTTCCAGAGCTTGTTATCAGGTGATAAGAGATTATTTGTCTTATAAGTTTGCTTCCTGGCCCCAGATTAAGTCTCTTCTTCTTAAGCCTGGAGGGGCAGAGATTCTTATACTTTCTAAGAGGTTATATGATGCTTCTCTTCTTCGAAGGTTTGATCAGCTTGCTCATCTTGATAAGCTCTTTTCGAGAAAGGAATTTATTATCCGCAATTATCATGATATGATCTTTTTCTTGAATCTTTTTGCGGTTAGGCCTCAGGAACTCAAGCCTGTTTTGAAGAATATTCTTGCGGATCTTATGGCTCACGGTCTTTCTATTACACAGGATCAGGAGTTTATTGAGCCTTTGATAAAGCGTCTTCGTGAGTCTTTTAAGAGAGCGATTCATGCTAAGCATTTGGATCGGCAGACTAAGTTTCTTTTGCGTCGTGTGGCTCAGTTTCTTCCTGTGGGTGCTAATGGTGCTGTTGTCAATAAGGCTCGTGCTGCTGCTGTTGAACTTCAGCTTGATAGTCAGAACCTCCTTCTTCCTATCAGGAGGAAAATTCATTCTTATCCCGGTAGGGAGGATGTAGATATCGTCTCTGCTTATAAGTTGTTTCTTGATACTGGTAATATTGCTTTCTTTAAGATTGCTTGTGAGGGGTCAGGTATTAAGGTTGATTTTTCAAAGCTTAAGCAACAGTATGTTTTTCTTAAGGAGCATACTTACAGGTCTGCTGAATCTCTCCTTAAGTATTTGAAACAGCTTTGGTCTTTTGACCCTTCCGATCTTAAGAAGCAGGCAGATTCTTTGATGCTTTCTATACAAAAAGCCGATATTCCTAGAACCAGTCTTTCTCTTGTCAAGGCTATCATTAAGGATATCGCTAAGCTTGGTAATTGTCTTGCTGAGAATCGGACTCTTGACATTGCTAAGTTTGTTGGTGATCTTCGTATGCAGGTCAAGGCTTTAGAGCAGGACGTGGAGGGAGATCTTAAGGCTGAGCTGTATTATTTTGAGCTTTTTCTGGAATCTTTGGAACAGTTTGTTCATCCTGAGGTTTTGAAAGGTTTGGTGCTTGAGACTTGGGGCGATCTTGATTATGTCCTTACTCTGGTTGAGCAGAAGAGTTATGCTCTTATTTCCACCCATCATTCTCACGAGTCTCTCGCTGAAGCTCTTCATTACATATCTGAGTTCCGCAAGGATAAGAGCGTCCAGACTCTTTCTTTGGCTCTTAATCATTTTCAGTATGCAATCTCTTTCCTTAATGAGTATGTTCTTGGTGAGTTTAGGATGATTTTTAGGAAGCGTCTTGATTCTTCTCCTAAAGAGCTTGAAGAGCTTACCGCTCCTTTTACCAGGACGGGCCCTATCTTTCAGCTTGAACAGCTTGTTGAGTTCTTACGCACTGATATAGAGAAAGGGATTGATAGTAAGATCAGGCATATTCTTGCTTCTGTTTCTCGGCCTATAACTGCGCATCTGCGTGATCGTATTTATGCAAGGTTCGGTCTGTAATGCTCTCTGTTGTTTTCTTCTTCTTTGTTGTTTTTATCAGCTGCTTCCTGCTGCTTCGTTCCATACTTGATTGAACTCTTTCAGGAATTTGCTTGCAACGTCAGGATCGTGTATTATTAGTATATTCTCGTCGTTTCTTTCATCTCCGTTTCTTGTCGGGTTGAAACTTCCGGTTATTACTGTTTTATTGTCTATTATGAATACCTTGTTGTGCATGTTTGCTTTGTTTCCGTCCCACCTTGTCTTTATCCCTGCTTCATCCAGTTTCTTTTTTTCAGTGTACTTGTTGTTCTGGCTTTTTTCAAATACGCCTTCGATCTTGACTCCTCTATTGTCGGCTTTTACAAGTTCGTCACCTATACCGTCATGCGTGAATGAGAATGTCATGAAATATATGTTTTTTTGCGCTTCTCTGATGGTCTTTATCACTTTGTTTGCGCAGAAGTCTTCTGGACAGAAATAGTTCTCTATCAGTTTTCCGTCTATGATTATTGATGGGTTATTCCCGGGTTTTCCTTTTCCGAATTCTCCTTTCCATAGTTCTTGGAACTCTTCTTCGTAGTTTTTTGCTAATAGTTGGCTTTGGTATACGACTGCGTTGTTGTTGTTCTTTTCGTTTCCTCTGTGTGTTGGGTTGAAGCTTCCTGTCCATACTAGCTGGTTATCTATCACGCAGAATTTGTTGTGCATCAGCGCGCTCCTGTTATCTTCTTTGACAAACTCTTCTCCATCCCATACCTCCTTGTTGTCTGAGTCGGTAACTACTTCTACATCCACTCCTTCATTTTTTTTCTTGATGAGTGCTTCCTTTACTTCATCAAGATCTACGTCGTAGAAAGCGCAGTGTATCTTTTTTTGTGCTAAGTCAATCCATTCTATGAGCTCTCTTGCGCAGTTATCTTCTGGGCAGAAGTATACATAATGGCTTGCGTTTATCTCTTCCGGCATCTCGTTCCATGACGCTTTTCCTGTCATTCCCCCTGAGCCCAGATAAGTTTTGATGCCGTCCCAATTAATGGCTATTATTGCAAAGACGACCAATAGGAGCATCATTCCGTTCAGGGTTTTTTTCTTTCTCATTCTGCTGTTAATTCCATATCATAAACGGTATAATAAGGTTTTCCATCTGAGCTATTTATTGTTTTTATCTTTTTATGCTTTAGGATTTCTTTGACTATTGGCGAGTTTTTATCATACTTGTTTCTTTCAAATATTACTGCATATTGTGCTGTTTTTAGCCAGCCTAACATTTTTGGTTCTAGTTTCTTTTTTTCTGGATCGCCGTAGAATTCTGTCGTATATCTGCATTCTAGTAAGTAAAAGTTTGTGTCTCCATATATTTCTTTTATGTTTGCTACTGTTCTTGTGTGCAATCCATCATAGCAGAGGCTCGCATATCCTAGATCTTTTTTATGTTCTTGTTGGTATTGTTGTATGAATGCTCCTAACTCTTTGTCAGGAACCCATATTGCCCCGTCATATAGATGGTTTGGATAGCCCATTATTAGTAATATGATTAAGGGAATTGTTATTATGCTGGTAAGTATTATGGATTTTTTGTTGTTCATACTTATTACTCTGTTTCTTCTTATTAGAAGATACGTAAGCATTATTATCAAGGGATACGCGGGGAGAGTGTAGTTAGTTTGTACTCTATAATTTACTGCAAGCGAGCTGAGAAAAAATATTAATAAGTAGTAGGTAACTGAGATCGGGTTCTTATTTTTTATGAGGAACAGACTTGCACTTGTTATTAATGCTAATATTAATATTTGGTTTAGCAGTTCTGTTTCAAGACCTATAATGTCTGATGATAGTATTATTGCAATCATTCCTGTTAGGATCGCTAATATTGCGATTATTTTTTTGTTCTCTGGTTTTTTGTTTTTCTTGTTTTTATCTTTCCATTGAGTGATTATAGGTGTAAATATAACTGTTATTATGATCGTTACGAGAAATGGAATCATATAGAGGATGATTTTTTCTTGCGGTATTAATGTTTTAAATATTTTAAATATTGAGTCTTTTTTTCCGAGGATAAAATCTTTAGCTGCAAAACCGAGGTAGTTTAGCATATTGTCTCTTATTTGTTTGATTAATGGCAGAAATGTGCTTGTCCATACTATTAGCCCTAATGCTCCTATACTTAGAATGTGGGTTATTATGTTTTCCTTCTTGATTATTTGATATGTGAACAGTATTATTAGGAGGATTATCCATATGAAAGTCAGGTTACTGAAGAATAATCGCAATATTAGAGGTGAATAGTTCATATAGACTGGTAGTTGTCTTGTTTCCGGTCTGATTACTATGCTTGGTATCAAAAATGTGATTGGAGCGATAATCATTAACCACTTAATTATTCTTGATCTTGTGTAAAGATATATTGCTAGTGCGACAGTTGGTATCAATATGTATAATCCTGTTCCTTTTATAGCGAAGGCTAAAACCGCGAATATGATGGCTAATAACAGGTATTCTTTTTCTTTAATTCCCCTTATAAGAAAATATATGGTTCCTATTGTTGCAAACACCAGATATATTTCTGTCATGGCCATTCTTGAGTACTCCACCAAGAATGGAAATACTGAATACATAGCAAATCCTTGTAGAGCTAGGCTTTCATTTGTTGTTTTCTTTAGTGCGAGATATAGGAGTATACCTGAAAATATGCTGAATATTATGGAGAACAGTTTGCTTAGTATTATAGGGTGATAATTTTGCATATCTTCTCTTACTACAAGACCTTGGATGATACTTGGTAATGCTATGAAATACATTGGTATTGGTGGTTTCCATAGCTCAAATCTCTTTGTATTGTCCATAAGCAATGCTTTTCCTGTAAGAAACCAACCGCTCTCATCATGAACCCAACCTGTCTCTGTTATGCCTGCGAATCTGATGAGGATGCATAGCAAGAGTATTATGAGAAATATCTTTCCTTTTTTTGTCTTAAGGTACTGCCGGAATTTTGTGAGGTATTCTTTCTTCAGGTAACTTAAGAGGTATATTATTAGTGATAAGTTTGTTGCGAGAAAGAAGATGTCTGTTATTGTCATGTTTCTGGTATCAAGGCTGAATGTTAAATAACTGAAAGTGACTGTTCTTATTATATAGGGATCTCTTTTGAGTCTTGTCGATGGAAATCCCTGTGAGTTAAAGTTATAAAGGCTGGTCACATTGCTTGTTATTACTATCAGCGTCATTAAAAGATATGGTGTCATGCTTATTGCTATTTTTTTCCAGTCGATTTTACTTCTGAATTTTTTGTCAAAATATGTGTATAATGTTATGACTAAAAGTGGAAACATCAAACCCGTAAGGAAAGAGAGGGGTTTTGAACTTATCCACTTGACTTCTTCTATAAAATACATTCCTGTGCTTATGCTGCTGAGAAAACAGATTACACCCAGATATATTTTCCATTTAGGGGCGGTCTCTTCTTTAGGTTTTTTTCTCTTTTTGATTTGTTCATTATTTTTTGTTTCTCTTATTATTCTTCCTTTCTTTCTCAAATTATTTCCCCCAGTCGATCGATGCTTTTTGCTAGTGCGTTTTTTGTTCCTGCGTGTTTTTTTTCAAACTTGTCTATCCTATTGTTAATTTCACTTCTTTTTATTTCATATTTTATTTTCTTGATAGCTGCGTATTGTTTGAGTTCGTCCTTTGTTATTTGTGAGAATAATAATATCTTTCTTTGTTTTTCTTTACTTG
>JALWQS010000071.1 GCA_027083015.1 Candidatus Woesearchaeota archaeon | reverse complement strand
CTTCTTATTCATTATTTATTCAGCTCTCAAGAAAAAAGAGATTTTCTTTTTCTCTTAAGGATTTAAAGCTGACAAGATCTAATTTATTTATCCTGTTGGTTCTTATTATGTCTGCAATATTTTTTGTGGTTTATTATCATGGAGCTTTTAAGTACCCCTATCTTGAGGATGATGATCCTTGGCTTCATGCTGCTGGCGCTAAATATGTTGAAGAGATGCGCACCTTATCCTTTCCATCACAACTGGTTAACAGGGATTTTAATAATTACCTGGAACCTTATCCTCCAGGGTTTGATACTCTAATGGGTCTTTTATACCAGCTTAATGATAATGTGATTTGGACGCTGAAATTCTTCAATGTCCTTTTGATATCTTTAGTTAATCTGTTCTTTTATTTTTTTGCTAAGGATTTCTTAGGAGATAAGAAGAAAGCGTTTTTTTCCACATTTATCATCATGATCATCCCGTGTTTTTTAAGTCATTTTATTTGGGCTTCAACATTAGCGATTCTCCTGTTTTTTCCTGCCTTTTATGCTTTGGGAAGGATTGATAAAGATTCTTTCTGGATGGTGCCTGCGATAGTTTCTATTGTTGGTATGATCATGACTCAGATGTCAAATCCTTTTATTTTTGGAGTCTTCTTTTTGGTTCTTTTCACAATTAAATCTTTGTCTCATAAAAAACTGCTTTGGAAGCTTTTATTGGTAGGTGCCTTAGGAGCTATTATAGGTCTAGGTCTTTTTTGGATACCAACAATTGCGAAGTTTGGTCTTGAGACTGCTGCTGCAGGAAATTCCATCAGTATCCATGATCTTGGAAGTATAACAACCAAAGCGTCTGGTGGTAATCTTATTTATCATTGGTCTGATTTCATTTTCGCAAAGAAAGTTAGTAAGATGGATAACCCCATAGGTATCGGTTTTATTCTTTTTTGGCTTTTGGTTTTTTCTCTTTTGGTGGTTTTTGTTAGTTGGTTTAGGAATCGTAAAAGCTGTCTTAAGAAGGGTGATGATTGGAAATTAATATCGGTAATTTGGCTATTTATAGCATTTATAGGTATAAATGGTAATCGTCTTCCTTTTCCTATGCTGATGCCTCATAGGTGGTGGGCCATCTTTGCTATACCTACAGCTTTGCTTTCTACCGAAGGTTTTTTTATGCTTGGGAAGTTATCTAAAAGAATCAATATACCGCGTTTATTCATCTATGTTTTAATCATTTTAGGGATATTAATAACCTCTGCTTATCCAAAATATGTTGTTGAGACATCTTATTGGCCTCCAGGAGTTAAGTGGGTTTCTCAGGGTGAACTGGCTGGTTACTTATCTTTGAATTCTTTGCCTTATAACACGAAGGTTTTTCCTATTTGTTCTGATGATATGAAAGTTCTCGCTTTTGATAAGTTAGCAGAACCTTGGGATCCTTCTTATGCAGCTTTTAAGGATCAAGCTTTTAATAAGACCCCTGAAGAACTATATTCTTGGCTCGATTCAAGAGATTATGAATATATGATTCTTGATACCTTCTGTGTTAAGAAGTTTGGTCTTAACGAGACGAACAAGAAACTCCTGGATATTGCTTCTTCTGGAAAGTTCTCTTTAGCTGAGAAGAATGAAGGTTTTTATCTTTTTAAGATATGATTCATCTCTTCTTTTCTATCCTCTCCAATCTTTCTATGATCTCTTTATATACCGGGTTTCTCTTAGTTATTTCTTTCAGTTCTTCTCTGTGGAATCCTGCTTTGTCTTCGATATATCCTGCTAATACCATAAGAACTATTATGAGTATGAATATTGGCATGAACCAGCGTGTTATTGCTATTTTTATCCCGTAATCCTGTAGTTTTGCCAGGACAAGGAATAGTATCATTCCTGAATTTATTATTGACATCCAGGACATGGTTCTTTGTGCCCATACCTTGCTGTACACTAGAAATCTTCTTATCCCAAAAAAGCTTTTTAGCGCTTTTTCTTTCATTTTTTCCTCTTTTTTCTTTTCTTTTCTTTCTCTTCTGTCAATGCGTCTCTTATTGCTGTTTTTCTTACTAGCATCTCTACTTTCTTCTGCGTTTGTTTTGTTATGTTAAATAGGTAAAATAGTATGACAGAGAATACCAGCATTCCGCTTGCGTACATGAAGTCTGCTGTTCTTTCTATCGCTAATACGCCCATTATTCCGTACGCGATCTGAGGGAACATGATCAGGATTGCAAATCCAGTCCATACTAGAAACCAGAATACTAGTCCTGTTTTTTCATAGTTTGCTCTTTTGTAGAATAGGAACGTGAAGTATATCATTATGACTGAGAATAATACTCCTATAATCTGGATGCCGAATATCATTTTACCACCTTGTAATTTTCCACCATATCATGTTCAGGACAATCCTGATGCCGTCTATGATGGTTGTTCCTTTATACTTGTCTGAATATATTGTCTTTATCTTTATTTCTTTGTATTTTAATTTTTTCTTTCCGACGTTTGCTATCATTTCTGATTCTACGCTATAACCTGTTGATTGCCATCTTATCTTCTTGTATGCTTTTGCTGTCATGGCTCTGAATCCTGATTGTGTGTCTCCTATTGTTATACCGAATAGTATCTTGTTTATCTTATTTATGAACCAGTTTCCGAACTTTAGTATTCCTGGCATGTTCTTGTTCAGTTCTCTGGACCCGAATATTATGTCATTTCCTTTCAGTGCTTTTAGGAATCGTGGTATGTCTTCTGGCATGTGTTGTCCGTCAGAATCCATGAATACCAGAATATCATATTCCTTTCTTATTGCATACTCGCTTCCGGTCTTTAGTGCTGCCCCTTTTCCCAGGTTGATTGTGTGTTTCAGCACTGTAACATTTTCTTTTTTCGCTTTTTCGTATGTCCTATCTTTTGAACCGTCATCTACCACTATTATATTCTTGCAGAATCGTCTTGTTTTTCTGATGACCTGGCCTATATGTTTTTCTTCATTATAGGCCGGTATTATTATTGAGGCTTTCGGTGCCATTATTTTGATTGGTTTTCTGTTCATTAAGTATGTTTTTTTCGACGATATCTCCGTCAACGTCCTCACTTATGTTATTTAGTTCATCCATTCCTTCTATACTATTCTGTATGTCCTTTTCTGCTGATTTTATCTCTGGATCGTTCTTATCCTCTGTAGTGTTGGTCTCTTTAAGAAGACTGTTGGCATCTTTTCCTTCCCAGTCTACTTTCCACACGATTATTCTTCCGCCTGTCAGTCCTTGTCTATCATCGAACTTATCAAAGTATCTCAGTCCGTTTCCTTCCATAAAGAAGAGTCTTGTGAACATGCTGTTGGCGACCAATGGGTGTGCCAGTATTGATTTGAATCCTGTGGCTGTGGGTATCAGTATCAATGATGCTCCTATGACGTTTCCTTGGAACTTTTTCTCTGCTGTTCCGTTCTTTGTCGGATAGACTATGGATGTGGGTTTTACTTCTTGTCTTGTTCCTGGTATGGTCACGTCCATTGTTGTCAGGTTTACTGCGAAGTTTAGCTGTTGTCCTCCTGCGTTCTGCGGGCATATGAGCACTTCTTTATTGTCTTCTGATTTGCATGGTTTTACTCCTGTGAGATAACCTGGCCATGGTGTTATCCATTGGTTTCCATCCTGGCTTTGTATGTCGAAGTATGTTGATTCTGCTTCTTGTTCTTTAAGTCCGAACTTTTCTCCCATCAGTATCTTTTTGCCTTCTTCCAGACTTTTTCCTTTTACTTTTTCATACATTTCTGCTCTTGTGAAGTTCCAGTTTCCAAAGTGTCCCCACACTCCTGCTTTTCCTATCATGTCTGCGCTTGTTATGAAGAAGTCTTCTGGTGGTTTGCAGTGCGTATATTGTATCACATCAGTTATCTGTTTTTTGTTTAGTCCTATCCTTGATAGTGTTTTTTCTGCTTCAGTTTTATCTTGTGTCACTATCTTGTTCAGGATCTTTACTGATTTTGCAGTGTCTTTCACTATCTTGTTCAGTTCATCAAAAGCGTTGTTGCTACCGCAGTCCAGCATTCTTAATATTCCTACTGCCTGTCTTTCATCGTCTGTTGTCAGTATCTTCCCTAACCAGTATAGTGGTGGTCCTGATTGGCTGGATCCGTCCAGTGTTACTCTTCTGTCTGCTAGGTATTTGAACCAGTGTCCGAAGTCCCACCAGGAGTTTATTATTGCGTCTGGTTGCGAATTATCTTTGATATTTGTTAATGCCCCGTACCATGCATCGTTTACGCTTGGTATGAAGTTCTTAGCAACTGAATATCCTGCTTTGACAGGAGCTATCATCAGAAGAGCTATTAATATGATCAGTATGCCTTTTGATAGACTTTCGCTTATCTTTAGTTCAGAATTCATCCATCTGCTTATTATTTTGTATAGAGCATTTATTGTTATGGCAAATGCTATTCCGAAAGTGCTTACCATAAGTAGTGTGAACCTTACGCCTTTTAATGCTGCGTATGTTGTCGCTGCAAACCATATTGCTAGCAGTATGGCTAGTTTCATATCTGTCTTTAGTTCTGGTCTTAGGATGAACAATATTAATCCTGCGGCGATAGGTGTGCCTAATAATACCATAAATGTCATTGGTTGTAAGGTTGTTCCGTATTTTGATGCTAGGAAAAGGTAGACTAGTGCTGAGAATGCAAGAAGGTATTTTTGTTCTTTTATTATCTTCTTTCCTTTTATCATCACGAATACCAATCCCATAAGTCCTAGGAAGAAGAATACCTTTCCCCCCATCTGACCCATTATTTGGTTTAGTGTTGCTGGATTGAACTCTGCTACTGTGACAAGCACGTTTGGCCAGTAGGTTCCTAAAGCTGCTTCTTTTGATTGTGTGAACCATAATGGTCCTGTGATGACTTTTAGAATCTCTTTGGAGTTTATTATTATTGAGACAAGAACTGTTGTTAATGCTGCATATATTCCTGCATTCATCAGAAGTTGTTTTACTTCTGTTGTTCTAAATATGTTTTTCAATCTCTTTTTTTGTCTTATCTCTTTTGTTATGAGTACTGCGCCGTATATTGCTATTGTTCCTATTAGAAAATCGAATATGAACCACCAGCCTTGCCACGCCCATGCATATAGTGCTGTTGATAGTCCTGCTAGTGTGCCAAAGATCAATGATTTTTTGAGTTCTTTTGATTCAAAGGTATAGATAAAGAATAGCACGATCAATAGCGGGTATAATATGTTTTGAGGATCGTTATCTGAACCCATGGTTCTTGATAATGCTATGGGATTCGTAGAGACTAATATTGATGCTACTAATCCTCCTATGTTTCCTGCTATTGCTGCTCCTATAAGGAATGCTATTATCGCTGATATTACTGCATAGGTTATCGGAACGTAGAATGAAGCTTGCATGATTGTTATGTCTGGGTTGAATAGTTTCAGGAATTTGTACATATATATTATTGAGTAGACATAAGCGTTTGTTTGTTCTTTACCTAAAGGCACTGCACTCTTTAGTGGGGCGTGGGTATAGGTATCTCCGTAGCATAATTTTTTCTTTTCGTCTATCTCATCACAATTATGACCTGTCTCGATGATCTTTCTCGCATCTCTTAACCAATAGTATGAGTCGATATCTCCCAGATAGACATATTTTGATTTTCCTGACTCGTACATCATCCTTTCTTTGAACTGTTGTGATGTTAGTTTTATCTGTTGGTCTATCATCTCTTTGTTTTGTTGTTTGAACTTTTCAAACTCATTCTCTACCAGTTTTGCTTTGTTTGCGTCCGGCAGGTTCGGGTATTGTTGGTTTACTTGTGCTGTTATCTGGCTTTTGAAATAACTGTTTACAGAATTTGCTGCCCAGTCGTCTGTTGCTGGCAGGTACATGGGTTGGACCCTTAGATATATGGTGATTATTATTGGTATAAGTATTAGGAATATTGTTCCGTATTTTTTGAAGAATTTTTTTGTTGCGTTCCAGTCTAGTTCTATGCCTTCTTCGCTGTTTTTCTTCTCTAGTTTTTTTTCTTTGTCTTTTTTTGAGAACCATGATTTGACTTTTTTGAGATCAAATATGATTTCGTCATCTTGTTCTTTTTTATGATGTTCTGTCATTAAAATCCCCTTTCATGATTATTTTTGAATATGATATATGACTTGTTATGTTTTGTATTCTCGCCTATTTCTTGTGTTTCACGCAAAGGCTGTCTGTTTATAAAGATTTTGCTCTGAATATCGCCTTTATCAGAAGCAGTATTCTGGGTTCTTTTATAAGCGCTTTCCAGATTATTCTGGTCGGTTTATCTCTTGTTTCTTTTTTTAGTAATTTTTTTATCTCTTTATTATTT
>JALWQS010000070.1 GCA_027083015.1 Candidatus Woesearchaeota archaeon | reverse complement strand
GGAAGAACCTTAGCAGCATAATCAGAAGAAGCAGACCAGAAAGGAAGAAACATCAAGGAAGAAAAGATGACAAAATTTACCATAGCGATCATCAGGATCACAGCAAAAGTAGAATAAAACACCTTCTTCCCATCCTTAAAGAGACGGGAGACAAGCAAATCAAGACCAAGAGCAGCAATGACAGCAAAAAGAAGATAGACAGGAAAATAATAGACCGCAATATCGCCGATACCATAGAAAAGGCTGAAGACAAAGAATACAGAAGCAGTGATCGCGAGGAAGATAAAGAGACTGCGACGAAGACGCTTAAGAGACAGAAAACCAAAGATGAGAAATATGAGCATAAGATTAAACTGCATAAAAGTATAAGAAAAAAATGTGATAAGGTTCTGAGGAACATTAGAGGCAGAGACAAGATAAGAGTACTGGCCTCCACGAACATGATACAAGAAAGAACTGAAAGATTCAGGATTGCCCCAGTCGATAACAGGATCAGACAAGCTCCTCAGAGGAAGATAAAGATACACAGAGAGAACTAGCAAAACAACAAGAGCGGAAATAAGAACAGTACTGAAACGGATATTACGAAACTTCTTAGAATAAAGATACCAGAACACAGCAGGAAAGAAAAGAACAGTCGTTATATGATTATCCAGCCCAAGAGCAAAGAAAAAAACAGCAAGATAAAGATAACCCGACTGAAAACGCTTATGCGACTTATAAGAAGAGATAGAACCCTCACCCCAAAGAAAAAGAAAATAAGTCCCTGCCAAGACAAGAAACATCTGAAGAGAATAAACCTCAGCAACAATACCAGAATTCCAGACAACAGGTATCAAAAGAAAAAAAGAGACAGAAACCCAAGCGACAAGAACGCGCTTGACATTACGAATGACCAGCTCAAAAAGAAAGACAGAAGCAAGAGCCAAAAAGAAAGCGCTCATCATATTAAGGCGGAAAGCTACAGAACCGACAGGCAACAAAGAGAAAACATGACCGACAAGCGTATAAAGAGGATAACCAGAAGGATGAGCAATACCAAGAACAGCAGCAACCGTTATAAGCTCTCCAGAATCAGCCAGAGGGACAGTACGAGGAGCTGTCAGGAGAAGAAGAAAAAAGACAACAAAGAAGAGAGCGATAGTCCGATACCATCCCAAAGAGATCCTTCTCATAAGAGTTCCTTCCATGAAGAACAGAAAGAAGATAAATATTTATAAAGCCAATGATTTGTTTTAAAAACCGATGAAAAAAATAGTAAAAACACCATACTATTCGAGAAGACTAGGCACACTAGCAAAAGGCTGCCAACAATGCGTAAGAGGAGAGAAACTGGTAGTTTTTGTCACAGGTATCTGCCCCAGACACTGCTATTACTGCCCAATATCGGACAAAAAATTCCAAAAAGACGTAATCTTCGCAAACGAAAGACCAGTAAAAAAGGTTCAGGAAATAATAGAAGAAGCAAAGACAAGCAGCAGCAAAGGAGCAGGATTCACAGGAGGAGACCCGTTAGCAAGACTTGACAGGACAATAAAGTACATCAAAGCATTGAAGAAAGAGTTCGGAAACAAATTCCACATACACCTGTACACAAGCTTCAACCTAGTGAACAGAAAAGTCCTGAGAAGATTATACGAAGCAGGACTAGACGAGATAAGATTCCACCCAGACCTGGACGACGAAAGATTATGGAACAGGATAAGCCACGCGTCAGAGTATGATTGGGATTACGGAGCAGAGATACCGGTAATCCCTGGAAAGATCAAAGAGACCAAGAAACTGATGAGATTTCTTGACGGAAAGATAAAATTCCTCAACCTGAACGAACTGGAACTTTCAGACGGAAAAGCGAGCTCGCTATCAGAAAGAGGTTACGTGCCGAAAGATTATCTGAGTTACGGAGCAAAAGGTTCAGATCAGATGGCCAAAGAACTTCTAAGATACGCACAACAATCAGGATTCAAGTACAAGGTACACTACTGCACTGCAAAACTTAAGGACAAGATACAATTGTCAAAAAGGATACTAAGGAGAGGAAAAAACGTAAAGAAAAAGTTTGATATCCTGACAAAAGAAGGACTTTTGGTGAGAGGAGCAATATACGACGAAACAAGCATACCAGACAAGAAAAGAAAGGAAACAAAAGAAAATTATCTGGCAATAAGAAAACTGGAGAAGATGATGCGCTATATGGAAAGAGATGTCGGCGTGCCAAAAGAACTATACGAACTGGACAAAGAAAAAAAGAGAATACTGACCAATGCAGGAATAGTGATGAAACTCTCAGAAGAGATAAAAAAGCAGGGTCTTGTACCGACAATAGTCACAGAGTACCCTACATGGGATGGACTTATCATAGAACTGGAAAAAGCATAAGAACAGGATCAGGAATAAAACTATGGTTCAAAAGAACAGAAAGATCAATCATCAAAGATATGCTTAAGATCATCTATCGCCTTACGTCTTCTCTTCAAATCCTCATCCAGCTGAGCCTTATCATCCTCTATCTTGTCCTCAATAGTCTCAAGCTTACCATGGATCTTCTCAAACCGCTTCTGCTTACGCTCAAGCGCCTTACGTTCCTCCTCTAATAAGCCTTCAACTGCATGCAACTCACCGATAGTCTGCTCAACCTCCACGATATCTTCGGACTTCTTCTCAATCTTACGCTCCAGAAGACGCTCTCTAAGCATAAGCCAATCCTCAACCAGATCACTGCGACTGACAGAAAGAACAAAACCTACGATAATAACAACAACCAAAAGAGCAAGGAACATCCACAACCAAGAAATATGAAAAACAAAGGAAACCTTAGGACGCTCTTTAACAGGAGCGGAAACCTTAACAGCTGAAGCGTTTTCGGTTTTATCAAGAAGGGAAAACGCAGGTTCAAGTTCGGCAGAAGCCTGACCGCTCCTATTCGTAAGAACATTCTGCTGGGGAACCTCTTCTCCCACAATCGAAGAGACAGACTTATTCTCAGAAGGCGTTACAACAGAAGAGCAGACACGCCAAGTCGCGGGTTTAGAAGTTTCAGTACCACAACTATTCTCATCAAAACAAGAACGCTGCTGTTCATTTCCCTTACAAACACTCCATACAGTACAACGCCAACTCTCAATACAATCAAGCTCGCTATCATCATAAATAGAAGAACAACCAGGATCAGCCATATCAACAAGGCCATCACCATCATCATCAATATTATTATTACAATTATGGACAGAGACCATTCCACCATGATTGCCGGAAGATCCTGAAGAGGATGAAGATGAAGGAGAAATTCCTCTGACGGCAGAATGAGAAAGGTTCTCAAAACGGAACCTTGAGCCTTCATCATAACAGGTTATCGATCCGATCGTGATACCAGTAGCATTACCTATACAAGAAGAAAAATCACTCTCGTCAACAGCAGAACAATCAGCAGTCATAGAAGATATAGAAACCAATTCAGCATCTTTGACGCAAAGTCCTGAGAAGGAGTTATCAGCTAAGTAAAGAGTCTTATGCTCATCAGGAAGAAGCTGAGAAGAAAGAGAGACCAAAAGGTAATCAGAGGAACGCTGAAGAGTGACAAGACTAAGATTAAGCTCAGAAGCAGAAAAATTATGGGTAAAACTGACAAGCTCTTCAGGACCGTCATAAAAGATCACCTGCTGATCACCAGCAAAGGTACCATCAACAGGAAGCCCTCCGACAGTTATGTTAAGAGAGGATATGCCTGAAACAGAAACATCAGCTTCCGTGCCTTCAAGAGAATCAAGATCATCAGGAACGCCATCACCATCAGAATCCACAGAAACATTGAAGGAACGATTACCAGACCAGGCAGACTGAGAAATATTATCAAAAGCAAGACAATTCCAAACATAATGACCGACAGGAACGCTATCCATCAGGTAAGATAAACGATCAGAATAAGACGTAAATTGCGACGACCAACCCGAAACATTCGTGTATAACGTCAGATTAGCTACCTTAAGATCATCAGAAGCATTACAAGAAAAATTGATATCACCAGTAAGAGAAAGATAATCGTCAGAAGGAGAAACAAGAGTCACAGAAGGAAACTCATCTGAAGGCGTATAATAAACGGACACATTATATAAAGCAGGAGTATAGTCAGGATCATCGGTGAAGAAGCCGTACCTGTACTGGAAGAAACTATTATTAGCAACAGATAAGAGGGCGAAAGAAGAGGAAGAATTGCCTATAACAACATCAGTCCAGGGGTCTGCTGCACAAGAAGGATCATCACAGCTCCTCACTGATAAGTTAAGTCGAGACACTCCCCGCCTGTAAATCTGAAGAGCTTCTTCAGAAGAAAGAGACCTGTTTATTATGAACGCTTCATCTATAGTACCATTGAAAGGCAAAGAAACACCAGAACCTGTACGCGTATAGAAAACACCAAGCTCTGTCCTGTCCGTACTGCTAACATGCATAGTTCCAGCATCAATATCACTCTGCAGCTTACCATCCACATAAAGATGCATAGCCGTACCATTATAAACACATATTGCCAAATACCAGCGATCAGTCACAGGCATGAAATCAGAAGTCGTATAAACACCCCAACCACAAGCGATCTTATTAGAAGTACCAACCTGAAGATTATAGCCATTAGGCCAACCGGCCATCCTTGATATTATACCAGCCCAATTAGAAGTGAAACTATCAACCTTAAACCAAGCACCATAACTAAAAGGACCGGTGAGATTCAAAGGGACAGCCTCAGAAACAGAAACTTTCCCATCTATGCCATTGAACTTCAAAGCAGAACCGAACTTACCTTCAGCACCATATGTTACGCCACCATAAGCGATACCCTCACTTCCCTTTCCGGAAGAATCGGACAGGTTTCCTGAAGACTCATCAAGATGCAACAACAAGACATCTTTTCTAAAATCAAGATTGCCTGAAACATAACCAGTCTCAAGCGAAGAATTATCAGGAAGCGCCCCCAGAGCATCAGAAGACCAAGACATATTATTCCACGCTGAACCAGAAGTTCCATGGAAAACCTGAGAAGCATAAGAACCAGAGACAGCACCCACTAACTGAAGAGCTCCAACAGACTCATTGTAAAAGACAGAATCCAATGTACCACCAAGATAACCATAAGGGACAGAACCTGAACCATCAAACAAGAACGTAAAATCACGATCATGAGAGTAAGATACGCTGAAAGACCGATTAGTGTTGTTCCAAGCACAATTACTTGAATTATCACAACAAAAAGCATTCCAGATGTACGTACCATTATCAAGATCATAAATATTCCAAACAGCATAAGCGCTTGAGCCTGAAAGCGAGACAGTAGAATTAGGTTCCCAATGACCACTAATGTTCTCCCACAAAGTACAATTATCAACAGCAACATCATCATAGGCAGAAACATTAAAGATGATATCATTGGTTGAGGTGAAGGTCTCTGAAGGATCAGGCGAGATAAGAGAAACAACAGGAGAGTGAGTATCATTTACAGGAGTTGAGGAAATAGTTACCTGAAAAGACCTGTTTGTCGACCAAGAAGACCGGGAAGAATTATCAAAAGCAAGACAATTCCAAACATAATGACCATCAGCAAGACCTGAAACATTGTACAAAAGAGAATCAGTATATGCTGAATAAAGAGGCGACCAAGAGCCAGAAACATTAGTGTATAACGTAAGATTATCAACACCAAAATCATCAGAAGCATTACACTCAAAAGAGACATTACCATCAACTGACAAGAAACCATCAACTGGTGAAATAAGAGTCACCACAGGAGGAGAATCTATCAACAGGCCTGAAATGTTGATGTCGTCAAGGTCGCAATGCTCATTATTAGCATTGTTATAGCAACGGAAACGAAGAGAGAAAGCCGTATTATTATCAGCAGAAGAAGGAAGCTGATAAGAAAATAACGTCCAGGAAGGAGGATTGGAACTCGTGATATTAAAGAAGTTCGTCCAACCGGTACCATTAAACCAATCTGCACGAATATACTCACCAGCATCTAAACTTTTGGTATAATACCAGAAAGACAGAGTAATATTCTCATAACCAAGAGTACTTATGTTAGTGACCAGGACAGATTCGCTGCCTGTATTCTTCGCCAAAGCCTCATAACTGCCTGTATGACTGTCGGCCGTCGAGACCACCCAATCAGAAGAAGAGCCTCCGTAAGTGCTCCAGTTATTAGTCGCAAAAGTTCCTGATTCAAAACCCTCAATGAACGGTATCTGCAAAGAGATGTCCTGTGTGAAAAAAGTACTGCTTGAATTATCCAGAACAGCCATACCAGTAAAAGAACTGCCAAAGAAGAACCAGACCAATAC
>JALWQS010000069.1 GCA_027083015.1 Candidatus Woesearchaeota archaeon | reverse complement strand
ATGTAAAAGTAGATGAACTAAACATCGGAGAAGACCTGAAAGGAAGAGCAGTGACAGACATACAGATCAGTGGCGGAGGACAAGGAACAACACAACAAGAAGCACTAACTAATGCACTCAAAAACATGAAAAGGATGCAGACAATACTGATAACAGGAAGTTTGCCGATAAAGCTGGATGTGGAAAAAACAGATACCATATCGCCAGTATTAGGAAAAGACTTCGTCAAAAACGCATTACTGATGGGAATCATAGCCATAATCATGGTATCATTGGTCATATTCTTCAGATACAGGATGTGGAAAGTCTCATTACCTATGCTCCTGACAATGCTTTCAGAAGTGACAATCGTATTAGGAGTAGCAGCACTGATCCAGTGGAACATAGACATGGCAGCAATAGCAGGAATCATAGTATCGGTAGGAACAGGAGTAGACGACCAAATAGTCATAGCAGACGAGACTCTAAGAGGAGAAAGCATAAAAAAACTAGGATGGAAAGAAAAACTCAAAAGAGCATTCTTCATAATAATGGTAGCCTATTTCACATCAGTAGCAGCAATGATACCTCTTCTGTTTGCAGGAGCAGGACTTCTCAAAGGATTTGCACTGACAACAATACTAGGAATATCAGTAGGCGTATTTATAACAAGACCTGCATACGCAGCAATCGTAGAAATACTTCTCCACAAATAAAGATAAAAAACAAAAATACTTTTCAGATCTAGATCTGAAGAGCGTTCAATAAAGGGTGCTAAAGATAAGAACCAAACCTATAGGGATAATACTAATCATATTATGTACATTATTCACAGCCGTAGGAGTCTTGCTGCTAAAGATAGGCGTCAAAGACTTTACACTAACATACGAAGGACTGCTCAAAGCCTACCCTGTAGCCATAGGATTCCTATTCTACTTCATAGGATTCATACTCATGACACTATCATTCAAATACGGAGAATTTTCAGTATTATACCCATTCATATCACTCAGCTTCGTATGGGTGACAATACTCTCAGCAGTATTCCTTAAAGAACTGATTACAGGGCTAGAAATAATAGGCGTAACCATAATAGTCTTAGGAGTGGCAGCAATAGGAGTCGCAGGAAGACAAAAAGGACTAAAGTTAAGAGGATAAAACTATGAATACACCGCTATGGGCAATAGGAGCAATAATCTTCTGCTCAATAACAGGAGCATTAGCAGCATTTCTTATAAAAAAAGCGAACGTAACACTAAACATAAAAGAACTGTTAAGAAACAAATACCTGTGGTATTCAATGCCCTTATTCGCAGTAAGCGCCCTAAGCGCAGTCATAGGTTATAGCGGAGGAGAACTATCAATACTATACCCGTTCGTCTCACTACAATACGTATGGAGCAGCCTATTAGCAATCAAGTACCTAGACGAAAAGATGACTTGGATAAAATGGACAGGAGTATTCCTCATATTAATAGGAGTTTCGCTTATAGGACTGGGAGCATAAACAAGACTCATCAAGAAAAATAAGAAGGAGAAATCGTCTATGACCAAAAGAATCAAAATAATTTCAAGCCTGACTCGTCAAGCTTAAGAAGTTTCTGCCACTCAGCGTCAACATGCTTCTGGATCTCAGCAAAATGCTCTTCCTTCAAATGCTTAAACCTTCCCTGGCGTTGAAGATACTCCTCAACAGGCAACTGCTTAGCAGGCTTACGATTCAGCTTAAAGATGCCATTTTCAATCTCAAACAAAGGAAAGATATTCGTATTGAAAGCAAGCTTAGCTATCTCAATAGTCAATTCAGTAGGGTGACGCCAACCAGTAGGACAAGGAGAAAACACCTGAATATAACTAGGGCCATCAAAAGCAAAAGCCTTCTTAACCTTAGCCATAAAATCATGAGGAAACGCAACATTAGCAGTAGCGACATAAGCGCCATGCGCAGCTACGATAAAAGGCAAAGGCTTATGAAACTCCTGCTTACCAGGGATTACCTTACCAGCAGGTGTAGTGGTTGTGCTAGCAAACTTAGGAGTAGCACCTGAACGCTGAATACCAGTATTCATGTAAGCCTCATTATCATAGCAGACATAAAGGACTTTATGACCTCTCTCAAGCATACCGGAAATAGCACCAAAACCGATATCAAAAGAACCACCATCACCACCGATAGCTACAACATTCCATTTATCACGAACACCTTTAGCCCTCAAAGCCCTGTCAACACCAGAAGCCACAGCAGCAGAGTTCTCAAAAGCAGCATGGATCCAAGGAACCTTCCAGCTAGTCCTAGGGTAAGGAGTCGAAAAGACCTCCAGGCAACCAGTAGAATTACAGACAATAGTATCAGGCCCTCCAACCTTTAAGATATAACGGACAACCAAAGGAGCGGCACAACCAGCACAAGCAGTATGTCCAGGAGCAAAAAGCTCACGTTCAGGAATGTTTTTGATAAGTTTTTCAGCGATTTTTATTCCTCCTCTATAACTGAGTCAATATTCCTTAACCTCTTATTGAACGAGTCATCACCCGAACCAGGGCGAAAACGAACCTGCGTCTTGTACCCACAGGCACTACACACAATCTCTTTATAATGAAATTCACCATCATGATGCGAACTGAACTGCGGCGGATGAACCTTGCCGCAAACAGGACATTGTGAAACAATATTCTCCTCAGAGAGGAGATGATGAACCGTCATCACTCAACACCTCGTAAACAAACTTTTTCATGTATTATCAATCACTGAAACCTTGCTTCCCTCAATCATTCCTTATACAACCATCTGCTTATAGGCTTATCAGCAGTCATAGCTGACCTAAAAGCATCTTCAATATGATCCAAAGTCACATCATAACCGCCCAAGCCCGCAATAAAACTATGGAGCAAAGGCTTCTGCGAAGCCTCATAAAACGCAGATTCAAACTCCGCAAAGATAGGACCCTTAAAACCGAAAGAGACAGACCTGTCAAAGACAATTATTGACTTAGCAGCTTTACAAGCCTTGACGATCGCATCTTCAGGAAAAGGCCTGAAAGCCTTAAGCTTAAGCATACCGACCTTATGGCCCTCATTCCTAAGCTTATCAATAACAGTACGGGCAGTACCGCAGATAGTACCAGCACCGACGAAAACATGTTCAGCATCATCCAGACGATAAGGTTCAATAAGACCATCACCATAAGATCTCTTAAAGACTTTCTTAAACTCAGCATTAGCTTTCTTAATCACATCAAGAGAAGCAAGCATAGCCTCATGCTGCTGTTTCTTAAAACCCATAAAATCACCCGGGTAACCGATAGGACCCATAGTAGAAGTCTTACCATCCAAAGAGAAAGCAGGTTTAAACTTAGGAAGATACTTATCAACAGTCTTCTGTTCAGGAACATCAACAGGCTCATAAACATGAGAAAGCGTAAAACCATCAAGACAGACCATAACAGGAAGAAGAACATCATGATCTTCAGCTATACGGAAAGCCATGATAGTAGTATCAAGAGCTTCCTGAGCAGACTCCACATAAAGCTGGATCCAACTCGTATCACGAGCATTCATAGAATCCTGATGATCATTCCAGATGTTAATAGGAGCAGACAACGCACGATTAGCCACGTTCATAACAATAGGAAGACGCATACCACTAACAACATGAAGAATCTCATGCATAAGAGCAAGACCCTGAGAAGCAGTAGCAGTATACGTACGAACACCGCTAGCAGAACTACCTATAGCCGCGCTGATGGCAGAATGTTCAGACTCAACATAGATCATCTCACAATCAAACTCACCATTATCGACAAAATCAGAAATCCTTTCAGGAATATGAGTCTGAGGAGTGATAGGGTAAACGGGAATAACCTTAGGCCTGCAGAGTTTCACAGCTTCAGCCACTGCTTGTGAAGCCTCAGTAACTTTTTTGACCATCTTTTCAATCCTCCTCATAGGTATCAATAATAACAAGCTCTAAAAATTATTTCTCCTCTTTCTTCATTTCAATAGCTTGGAAAGGGCACTCCCGGGCACAGATACCACAACCCTTACAATAATCATAATTAAAATCAAGACGCTTACCATTCTTTTGAGGAATCGCACCATCAGGGCAATACATCCAGCAAAGCATACACTGAGTACACTTATCCTTGTTCCAGACAGGACGCAAAGCACGCCAACCGCCAGTCTTATTCTCAACGGAGTTACCAGGATCCTGAATAACAGCGCCAACACTCAACCTTGATTTTTTCCCTGCTATCTTTTTCTTGATCTTCTTAATGACCATTTTGCGTATCCATAAAAAATATCTTTTATCAAAAACTATTCCACTTGTTCATAAACCCTCTTAACAGCTTCTTTGTTAAGATCTATAAGCTTACCCTTACCAGCAAACCGTTCTTCAAGAGCCTTAAAGATCGACTCAAGTGAAACAAGACCAGTAACCTTAGCAAAAGCGCCAAGCATAGGAGTATTGACGATATCAGCCTTAAAGATCTCAAGAGCCACTTGACTGGCATCAACAGTATGAACCTTAAAATCAGAATATTTAGCACCTTTAACAGGTTTTGAAGTGTTTACAACAATAATGCCTCCGGGCTTAAGACCAGAAGTAATATCAACAGCATCAAGCAAAGAAGCCTCAAGAACAATCACAAGATCAGGAGTATAAATCTGAGAACGGACATTTATGACCTTATCATCAATACGACAAAACGATTCAACAGGAGCACCACGGCGCTCAACACCAAAACGAGGAAATGCCTGACTAAACTTATTCTCGTGAAAAGCAGAAATAGCCAAAAGCTGAGCCGCAGTAACTGCGCCCTGACCTCCACGTCCGTGAATCCTTATCTCAAGCATCTTCTTTTAAATATCCTGAACATCCAATCTATAGATAATCAGCGTTTAAAAGTTTGGGAAAGATATATAAATCTTTTTAATGACCATGAAATAGTTAAAATCAGAAGATCTATCTAATGGTAAGGGGATAATAATGAAGAACATCTATAGAAACATCATAGGCATGTTTTTGCTGGAGAACAATCAGGTAAAAGAAGAATATTTATTCAAGAAAGAAGAAATCCTAAGCGAAGAAAAAAGAGAAAAAGCATGGAAAGAATTCCTTGAAAAACATAAAGGGACAGAAGAAGCAGATGCTGAAACAAAAGCAGAACCGAAAATACTGGAGATATTCACGCAACCAAAATACCTGAAAAGATTAAGAGAAGCTAATATCCTAATAACAAAAAGAAAGATAAGCGAATCCACAAAGCCAGATCATCTGGTAAGCCAGGCAATAAACGGCATAGATGAGATAGACAAAGCAGCAAACATACTAGTAAAAAGATTAAGGGAATGGTACGAACTCTATAACCCGGAATTCTCACATTCAATAGAAAACCACGAAAAATTTGTCGAACTGATACTGAAGAACGACAAGAAAACACTGCTAAAACAGGTAGGTCTGGAAGAAGACGAATCCATGGGATCAAAACTAAATATAGAAGACATAAACGCAATCAGAGAACTAGCAAGACAAATAGAGAACCTCTACGAACTAAGAAAAAAACAGAGCAAATACATAGAAACCCTGATGAAAAAACACTTTTCAAACATAAATGCTGTATGCGGATCACTCATAGGAGCAAAACTTCTGGCAAGCGCAGGAAGCCTGGAAAAGATGGCAATGTTCCCAGCATCAACGGTACAGCTATTAGGCGCGGAAAAAGCATTGTTCAGGCATATGAAAACAGGAGCAAAACCACCAAAATTCGGCATACTTATCAATCATCCGCTCGTCACAAAAACAAAAAAAGCAGATAAAGGAAAAGTAGCCAGAGCGTTAGCAGATAAGATATCCTTAGCAGCAAAGATCGATTTCTTCAAAGGAGAATTCAGAGGAGACAGCCTACGCAAAGAACTAGAGGAAAGATTCTTATGAGACCATCCACAAGCAGAAAACAAACGCGAAAAGAAAAAGGATCATACAAAAGGCGAAGAAAAAAAGTCCCAGAAAAAAAAATCCGACGAAAAGATACACTTCCGGAAAAGATAAGCCTTTTAGTGATATTTATAATAATATTCTCAACCCTAATACTCACATCAACACTGACAATAAAAAGAGGATTAGCAGGAGAAGATATCCTGTTTCACACTAAGATAGCAGCGCTCTATGCCAGCGGACAAGATGGAATGTTCAGCGACCTGGCATTTAAGGTAAATGGAGGACCATATCCGCCACTATTCCACATAATGCTGGCGATGCTGATGTTATTAGGGCCCTATACCTCGCTGTTTATCGTAGAGGTCATGCAGGCGTTAGCCTATCCAGCAGTATTGGCAGTCACCGCATTTCTCGTATATAAGAAGATGAACCTGAGAG
>JALWQS010000068.1:5002-6392 GCA_027083015.1 Candidatus Woesearchaeota archaeon | reverse complement strand
TGCAAGGAGTTTAATACTCCGTCCTTTAGGGCGAGATTTTCAATCCCAAAAACTCGCCGTTAAGCGAGGGTCGTTAATACCCCTACCTTTAGGTTGGGGATAGACCCGAGTGGCGAGTTTTTGTTATCTTTTCTCTTCTTTTTTTCTCTTTTTATAACTCAATGGTTTCTGCTTCTTTTACTGCTTTATCTACCACTTCTCTCACATCTAGTTTTTTCTCTTCTTTTTCCATATCTTCTGGTCTGGCTTTTGTTATCGGGTTTTTTGGTACTGCTCCGCAGCATATCGCTGCCTCTATGCTTGTCTTGTAGGTTCCTATATTTTTTGCCAGGTCTATGATCTCCTGTTTGTCGTTGCATAATAATGGTCTTAGTATAGGTATTTTTGAGGCTCTGTCTTCTACTGTCATGTTGTCAAGTGTTTGGCTTGCTACTTGACCCAGGTTTTCTCCTGTTATCAGGTATTTGCAGTTTTCTTTTTCTGCTATCTTTGATGCGATCCTGAACATCATCCTTCTGCAGAGTACGCATCTTGCGCTGCTTGAGCATTTTCTCATCAGTTCTGCTTGTATGATATACCCATGCGGTACGATGTATAGCTTTTTTATCCCTAATAGTTTGCATAGTTCTTTGGTCTTTTCTTTCGGTAGTGTATCTACCATCGGTTCGTTGGAGAAATGTACTCCTATGATCTCCAATCCTTTCTTTTTCATGAGCCATACGGCTACTGGAGAGTCTATTCCTGAGCTTATTAGTGCTAGTGCTTTCATGTTTAGGACTGCTGTTTTTTCTGTTTTAAATCTTTTGGATTTCTCTGTCTTAAGAACTGGTTTTTCTTGTCTTTTCGCTTACTGTTTTCTTTATTGTTGTTCTTTCTGGTCTTATGAAGAAGTAGCCTATGCTGCTGAACAGAAGTATCATTGCTCCTATCACGGTCATCAGCGTCTTTATTCCCAGATAGTACGCTATCGCTCCGCTTGCGATGTATGATAATAGGTCTCCCATCTTTGCGAATGAGGCATAGTTTCCTAATACTTTGCCTTCCATCTTTGTCGCTTCTCCTATCTCTGACAGGAATGATGTCGCTGCTACGTTCCATACTGCTGTTCCTATGCCCGCAAATAGTATTACGATTATGAATTGCCAGTATGTTTGTGTGAAGTGTAGTGCTATGAATCCTGTTCCTGTTATTGCTGTGCCTATGAGTATTCCTTTCCATTGTCCTATCTTATCAGCTATCGCTCCGAACAGGAATTGTAGCAGGTGGAATGCTGAGTATGCGAATGTTGCGTATCCTACGTATTTGAAGCTTAGTCCGAAGTTTTCTGTTATCAGTAATGGGAAGAATACGAATGTTAGTGGGATTGATGCGTGCATGATGAATCCTAGTA
>JALWQS010000068.1:0-4992 GCA_027083015.1 Candidatus Woesearchaeota archaeon | reverse complement strand
TCTTTTTGTGCTCGTGTTTTTTCTCCTTGAATGTTGCGAATATGAAGAATGCTAATAGCAGTATCATTGATATGACGAATGGTAGCTTTAGGTAGTAGTCTGCCAGGTATCCTCCTATTATCGGTGATATCAGTTGTCCTATCTGTAGTACTGTCAGTGCTGCTCCTGAGAATTTTCCTCTTACTTTGTCTTTTAGTTGGTCTTCCATCATTGCCAGTCCGCTGTATATGACTGATGCGTAGGCTAATGATTCGAACAGTCTTGCGAAGAATATTACCGGTCGGTATGTATCGAACATATATAGTACTATCCCTATTATCTCGCTTCCTATGCCGAATATTATCACTTCTTTTCTTCCTATGTGGTCGCTTATGCTTCCTAATATTGGTGCTGAGAATATGAGTACTGCGGGGAATATTGCGAATACCAGTCCTATCTCTAAGTCGTTGAATCCTAATGATTTGACATAGGGTGATAGCATCGGATGGAATAGTGATATGCAGAATAGGTAGAATGAGGTTATTCCTGTCGCTTTTATGTATTCTTTCAGGTGTGTGTCCATTTTCCTCTTTTTATCGTTTTTGTCTTTTGATCTGTTCCGGCTTTATCCTGTGTTCTGTCTTATTCTATGCTATATATTTCTTTCGCGATTTTCCTCATCTGTTCTTCGTTTTTGCTCTCTCTGAACACTATTTCTCCATAATCATAGACCAGTGTTTTTCCGCATTCTGTCTTTATGACTGCAAGCACCGGGGTTTCAAGTTCTGTGTCGTATCTTTTTGCGATCTTTTTCAGGTCTATCCTTTTTCTCATCTTTGCGGTATAGCCTTTTTTTGTTTTACATCTTTTGAGTGTGAATGTCTGCTCCATTTTCTTTTGTTTTTTCTTCTTTTCTTGTTCTTTATTTCTTCTTTATTCCTTCTTTGCACCGCAGACTTTGCAGTTAGGGTTCTTTTTTACTTTGTATTTTTCTATTGTTTGTTCCCAGCTGTTTATCCTTATCAGTTCTTTGGTGTGTTCTTTTCCCATCAGTATCTTTAATGTCTCTACAACTGCTGATGCTGCTGTTGTGTGTGTTGTGCTGTTGAGTATCCCTTCTTCTGAGCATGTGCTTCCTTCTTTTACTTTTCCGTAGATGCATTCCAGGCATGCGCTTTCCGGCGTGATGACGAATACTGTTCCTTTATCGCCTGTTGCTGCGCTGTGTATCCATGTTTTCTTTTCTTTTACGCAGTGCTTGTTTATGAGTTTTCTTGTCTTTATATTGTCTGTACAGTCTATTATTGTTCCTTCCAGAAGATTCAGCGTTTCTTCATCCAGGTGTTTTTCGTATGCTTTTATGGTTATCTTGGAATTTATCTCCTCAAGGTGTTTTTTTAGCGTACTTGTTTTTGTCTTGTTGATGTCTTTTTCTGTGTATAATGATTGTCTTTGCAGGTTGGAGTCTTCTATGATATCATGGTCTATCAGTATTATCTTTCCTGTTCCTGCTCTTGTCAGAAGTTCTGCTGTTGTGCTTCCTAATGCTCCGCACCCTACGATCGTGATTGTCCCTTGTTTTATCTTTTTCTGTCCTTCTTTTCCTATGACTCTCAGCGTTTCTTGTCTTATGTATCTTTCTTCTTTTTCTTCTTTCATGTTTTTTCTTATCAGGTAGTTCTTTATAAATATTTATAAGAAGTTTTTTAAATGTTTTCTTGTTCCTTCATCTGCAATTTTGGAGGTTGGGATTATCATTATCTCTTCATATGGTGGAAAAGATTTTTTCAGGATCTGTATTCGGCCTCGTGCCTCTTCGTGATACTTCTGTTTATCTTTTTGGGATCTATTGTTTTGTCTGTTTTTATGAATTATCTTTTTATCATTTATCTTATGCTTGATTATGGGTGGTTATTATGGTTGTTGATGATAAGATTATAGTTGATGCTGATTATGTTGGTGCTGTTGAGCAGGATTTTTTCGGACCTCATCTGATGTTGGATCTTCAGGAGTGTAATCCTGATGTTTTGGTGGATATGGCTGGGTTACGCTCTCTTCTTAGGAATTTGCCTTCTAAGATTGGCATGACCCGTATATCTGAGCCTGAACTTTTAGAGTATAAGGATAAGTGGGCTGAGACGCCTGGCATTACTGGTTTTGTCATTCTTGCTGAGTCTCATATCTCTCTTCATACCTTCCCTGACTCATTGATGGTCTTTGTCGATATCTTTTCCTGTAGGAATTTTGATACTCGTTCTACGCAGCGTTTCTTGGTGGATTTTTTTGGTTCTAAGAAGCCTGTTGTTAGGATGGCTAAGAGAGGTTTGGAGTTCAACAGGTCTCAACTTGCTCTCTTGAAGAACTAGTTTGTTTGTAGTTTTATTTTTTTCTTCTCTTTTTTTCTTTTTTTATACTGTTTATCCTTTTCATATATCAAAGCTCACTCTTACCTTATAACCTTCTTCTGTCTTTTCAAACTTGTATTGGTGATAGGTTACTGCTTTCACTACTGTCTCTCCTTTTTCTGGGCTTATCGGTTCTCCGTAAGCATACCCTATTAGGTGTTTGTCGTCTATTTCTGTTATCTTGAACTTTGAGAAGAACATCTCTTCTATATCTACCGATGCTATCAGGTATTGTAACCAGTTTATCATGAGGTCTTCTGTGTTGTCGGCTTTTACTTCTACTTTGACTTCTTTTTCTGGTCTTATCTGATCTATCTTGCATATGATATGGAACATCGCTTCTGCTGCGTTCTCGAACACTTCTTTTAGGTTTGAGCCGTACGCTTCAAACATCACATCAGATGTTATCTCATCTAAGAACCTGTATTTTTCCATTTTCATCTCTTTTCTATTTGCTTCTTTCTGTTTACCGTTGTTTCTAGTACGGTACTATCCTTGTGTCGTTCAGTATGTTGCTCTCATCGTCCTTTTCTTCGTTGTTTCTGTTTCCGTAAAGGTTTAGTCCTGGTATTCCCAGGTCTTCTTTTTGTGTTGTTGTGCGTTCTTGTGTCTGTTGTGTCGCTCCGAATATTGAGAATAGGTCTCCTGTCTGGCTGTTCTGTATGTTTCCTTCTTGTGCTGTTTCTATTGGACTGTTGTTGGTGTTTAGCATGTTGTTCATCTGCGTGTTTGCCTGCGTATTTGTGTTGTCATTTGTATTTCCGAATATGTTCATGAATCCTGTTGTTGGTGCTGGGTCTTCGAATATATTTCTTGTTGTGCTTCTTTGTCTTCTTTCTTCTCTTAATCTTTCTTTTATATTTTCTGTCCTGTTTCTTATCCTTCTGTTTTCTGCTATCGCTTGGAGCATGTATGCTAAGTGTCCTAGTTCTTCTTTAGAATCTCGTTGTGTGTCTATCTCTATCTTCATGGGGGTTCACCTCAAAGGCTGTTGGATATATCCTGTTGTTTTATTCTATTATTTTTATTCTTTTCTTTCTATTTTTTCTTTCTTACCCTATAGCCCAGTAGTATAAATATATTACTTTATAGTCGCTTGTTTGGTTGCTTGTCATGAACAGTGTCTCTGTATATGTGTTTTTGTAGGTTTGTGGTGGTTTAGGGTTGTTTATCGTTATCTTGTGATCATAGGTCAGCGGTATTGATTCTCTCACCTGTTCGTCCATGCATGTTATATTTTCTTCATATACGCATCTTCTGAAGCTGTCTTGCTGTTCCAGGTTTTCTAGTATGTGGAAGTTTGTTCTTTCTGGTTCTTCTGGTATGCCTTTCAGCACTACAAATACCATGAACAGGAATGTTAGGAAGAAAGCTATGAATGCCTCTAATGTTCTTATGTATCCTTTCTTTTTCATCTTATTGCTGATTCTTGTTTTTCTCATTTTTTTGTTTTTCTTTGTTCTGCTATTCTATCTTCTTGCCTTCCTTATTACCATACCGTCAGTATGATGTCTATCTTCTTTTCTGTGAAGTCTTTGTCTATTATGAATCCTGTTATTTTTCTTGCGTATATGTCTTCTTGTTCAGGTTGTTTTGTTCCGAAGCTTGCTTTGATCGCTGGTGAGCTTATCGTTATGTTGAAGTCTCTGTCAAATGGGTATTTGAACATTTTTTTGTAGTTGTTGTATTCTCTGTTCTCTAGTTTCGCTATCTTTTCTCTGCTTATGGTGTTTATCGTCTCTTTTGTTCCTGTGATCGCTTTTATTGGATAATCTTTTGCTGTTTCATAGTTTCCGTCGTGTAGGTATATGTAGTACCACTCTTTCTTTTCTTCTTCATTTTCTGTCTCTTCTTTATTTTCTGCTTTCTTTCCTGCTTCCATCTCAAATTCTATCTTGGCATTTGTTTCGTTAGTGCATATCATCACTGTCTTGTTCTCATCAAACCATATTGCTAAGCCGTTGTTTTGTGTGTTCATATCCAGGAAGTTTGTCTCGTACTGTCTGCATTGTTCTCTTACTAGATATCTTAATGGGTTGTTTCCTGATTCTTTGGTGTAGATATTTGAGTAGTTGTATGTTGTGAATCTTATCTTTACTTTGTGTGGTCTCTTGTCTGTGCTAGTCACTCTGGTATATAGTCTTGTATTCTTTGCGAAGAAGTATGTTGTGTGGTTTACATCACCTTCTCTTGTGTATTTTGCGAATAGCCCTTTATTCTCGAAACTTCCTTTGTTGTCTATATTAGCATCATCTACTTGTACGTTGACCTGGCTTATTCTTTCTTTTCCTTGGTATATGATCTTTTTTAAGAGTTCATCGTTGAATGTTGCTCTGAATGATCTGTACTCTGCTTTATTCTCTGTCGCTATGGCTTTTGGTTCTTCTGTGTTTGTCAGTGTCTCTAATGGGTAATAGATGTCGTAGTCTTTTGTCTTGCTCGTGTTTGCTAGAAAGAACATCTTATCGTCTTCTATGATGAAATGTTCTGCTGTGTGGCTGATTTTTGTTCTTGTCCAGTTTTCGTTGAATGGTATTATTATCGGTTCGTTTTCTGTCTTTGCGTTTCCTGTTATCTTTACATGGATGTTTTCTATGTTCTGGTATAT
>JALWQS010000067.1 GCA_027083015.1 Candidatus Woesearchaeota archaeon | reverse complement strand
GAAGTGGTATAATTCGTGACTAAAGCATAAACGATAGCTCCAATAGTAACTGTAATAACGATAAGAAGAACTGCAGCGATAAGCGGCTCAACAGCTTTTTTGCCCTTTAACAACATATATCTGCCTCTTTTTGGGTGGTCATTCCATCTTAAAATCAATGATCTGTCAAAACCCGTCAAAACAACCAATATCAACAGATAACAACAGATTCCTTTAAAAAATAGGGGTTTTAATATATAAAGTTTTGGGTTTTGGAGCTTGTTTAGTTAACGATAGAAGATACAAAGCCAAGAAAGTATAGAAGCGTATCAACCAAACATTAACCAGATGAAACCCGCAGAAACAGAAACCGCAACAAGAGTGAAAGGCAGACCGATCCTGACAAAATCCCAGAAAGAAGTCTCATAACCCTTAGACTTCAAAAGACCTACAGCAACAATATTAGCAGTAGCGCCAATAGGAGTTATATTACCACCAACAGAAGCGCCGATAAGCAGACCAAAATAAAGAACATAAGGGACAGAACCCAACTGATTACCGATCTGCTGGATCAAAGGAAGCATAGCGACAAGATAAGGAATATTATCAACAAAAGCAGATATCAAGATAGAGACCAGCACGATGACAATAAAAGATAAAGCCATGCTATGACCTATAAGAGAAACAACGAAAGCAGCAAGATCAGAGATAGCACCAGAAGCTACAAGTGAACGGACGATAATAAAGACAGCAATTATGAAAAAAGCAGTATACCAATCAAACTCAAAGATAGTATTGATAATCTTCTTCTCAATCTTCTTCTTCTCATTCATCAACCAGAACAAAGCGATAGAACCATAAAACATCGTCACACCACCAAGAGGAAGAATATCAGACTCGCCCTTAAGAGAAACATAAGCCAGAGATACTATGAGCATGACAAGAAGAAACAAAGGGAAGAAACTCTTGACAGAAACACCCCTCAACTCCTCAATCGTCTTGCGAGGAAACCTCCTGAAGAAAAGGTACAAGACACCCAAAGAAGCCAACATACCCAACTGAACAGCAAAGAACAAAGAAGCCTTACCATGAAAGAAGAAAAAATCATTGAAATTCATACCTATAAAGTTAGCCAACAGTATAGAAGGAGGATCACCGATAAGAAGAGCAACACCCTGAAGATTAGAAGAAACAGCAACACCGATCATAAGTTTGACAGGAGAAATACGAAGCTTGTTAGCGACGGCAAAAACTATAGGTGCCATGATAAGAACCACAGAGACATTCTCAAGAAAGATAGAAAGGACTCCGGAAAGAAGAGAGACAAAGATCATGGTCCAGACAGCGCTATTGGTCTTATTTGTAAACCAGATAGAGATAAACTCGGGCAAAGAAGAAGCGACCAGAGCTTCAGCGATAAACATCATACCAATATAGATGCCTATGACATTCCAATCGATAGAATCCAAAGCACTCTCAAAAGAGATAGCACCAAAGATCAACAAGAGAACAACAGAAGACCAGATAACAACAACTTTGTGCTTATAGAAACGGATCATCAAGACATAAGCAAGTATGAAGATAGCGATGGTCAAGATTTCTATCGGATCCAAATTAGCACCTCTTTTAAAGAGAGCAAATAGTTTTCTTTCTTATATAATTTTTCATATAGTTTTTCATAAACAGCTGTCCAGGAGGACATCAGAAGACATAACTATCTTAAACTAGCCAGCAATTTCTGGCTTGCACTAATCCTACCTCGCTTGGCTCAGCTCCTGTTCTTAACATCCTGATAATATTTTATAGCGCGGATAAAATCCTTCTCTCTCAGATCATTCCAAAGGACGCCAGAAAAATATATTACAGAATAAGGAGAATCCCAAAGAAGAAAACCATGAAGCCTCTTACCAGTACCTGTCTTCATGATAAGGTCAGGAGGAAGAAAATAAGAACTATAGATATTATCCTTGACCATATCCACATCAATAGCATCAACATCCATCTTTTCAGCCAAAGCTTTCCGGGCTATTATCTTACAAGCATCAACAATCTCCTCACGGCCATCATAATTAATACAAAGATTAAGGAAGAAATTATCGTAATCCTTAGTCTCATCAATAACCTTCTTTATAGGTTCAACAACACGGGAAGGAAGATCATACCATTTGCCAAGGATAGATACCTTGATCTTATTCTTAAAAATCTCAACATTACGGGCCAGATCACGAAAAAAATCTCCAAGAGCATCCATCTGCTCAGAAAAATCCTCAGCTTCAGCAACCTTAGAATTAACGACAAACAAGGTAATGATTGGAATATCAAAAGCGACCTGATAACGAACAACATCATAGATCTTCTTCAGCATAAGAGAGTAAGCTCTGGTCCGCTCTTCAGGATTCTGACGTTTCCAACGACCTACGCCTCCAACAGTAATAGCTATATGCTTAGGAAGAGCAGATTTGCTGGGAATTATCCCTTTCTTCTTTAACTTATGTGCAATGCTCTCTATCATCGTATCTTACGCCCCAAACTACAAAAAACTGTTAAATACCTCGCATCTGGATCCACCACATAGACCCTTAATTACCTATTGCGCAATAATAACACAAACTATATATAAATTCTTCTTCAATCATTTATAAATATGATAATCCAGAGCATAATAACAATAACAGCACTAGCAGTGCTTCTTATAGGGACATACTGCGATATAAGATGGAGAGAGGTCCCAGACTGGTTAAACTTCAGCATATTATTCGCAGGCATAGGATTCAGGATCATATTTACCATAGTAGAAAATGACTGGAACTACCTATTATATGGACTCTACGGCTTTATAGCAATGTTCATAATCGCGCTCGTCATGTTCTACGCAGGACAATGGGGAGGAGGAGACTCAAAGATGGTAATAGGATTAGGAGCACTAATAGGACTGCCATTAAGCCTTGACGCTTTCCTAATAGGATTTCTGATAAATACGATCATATTCGGCGCATTATTCAGCCTGATATTCAGCGCTTACCTCTGCACAAAACACTGGAAAAAATTCAAAGAAGAATTTGTCAGAATGATGGAACAAAAAAGAAGATACAGGCACTATGTCTGGGCAGCAACAATAACGCTTCTGATAATAACAATATTCAGCCCAACACAAGCAAAGATAATACTAGCAGTAAGCGCAGGATTATTGTTCAGCTCACTCTACATATTCATATACCTAAAAGCAGTAGAAAAATCCGCAATGCTCAAATATGTAAAACCAGAAGAACTGACAGAAGGCGACTGGATAGCCGAACCAGTATATGTGGGAAAGAAATACATAGCAGGACCCAAAGATCTGGGAATAGAGATGTCACAAATAAAAAAACTGATCAATTATAAGAAGAAAAAGAAAATAGACAAGATACTGATAAAAGTAGGAATACCATTCGTACCAAGCTTCCTGTTAGCATACATAGCAACGTATCTTTGGGGAGACTTCGTGCTCCAATTCTTAGGATTAATATAAACAACAAAAGTAATTTATAAGACATTTAATAAGACATTTAAGAACAGAAGCAAACACCCAGTAACGAGAAAGGATAGATTAAAAAACCAATTCTTATTACTGCGGAATCATGCGTTACATAAAACAAGTAGGAAACTACAATCCGGACATACACGGAACATTCCTAAACGATAGGCTAAGCATACCGGATGATACAAAGAAAATACATAACCTGATGGCAGCAGTAGTAGAAGTTGCAGTAGATGATCTTATAAAATTGTCACCTGACGAACACGAATTCAGAAGAGTAGCTTATTGGGTGAGGTCAGGAGGAGATCCGGAACACGTATTCTCGCTAAGAAGCATTTGCACCTACATGAACTTTGAACTAGAAGCAGCACAAGAAAAGATATACAAAGCAGTACAAGAAGGTGTAAAAAAAAGAACAAGAGAAAAAAATGAACCCGCTCTTGAGATGCTACAAGAAACACCAGTATCAGAAACATACGGCCCGTTCATATGGAAACAAGACGTGTGGGAAAAAATGGGACGACTTTATGAACCAGTAGCAAGAGTAGAACTGCCAATACTAGCAATAAGGGGAAGTGAAGAAGAGTATATGCTGATAACATACTTCACAAGAAAATTCAGGAAAGCAGCAAAAGAAAAGAAACAACTAAAACCCAACGGAAAAAGCAATGCACTGATAACAACAGGAAGTCTTGAAGAAAGCATAGAAGAACACATAAAAAAATATGTTCAACTTAGAACAAAAGCAAAGAACATAAGTGAAAGGACACCAAGCTGGATAGAACAGGCAAGAGAGATAATATTAGCATATGGGAAAGATTACTGAGAATAAACTATCCTTTCTTCACAACAATCTCAAGATGCCCGCCGTTAGCGACCAAAGAAGGACGGGAATTAAACTTTTTCTCCAAAGAAAGAAGCCGACGATAATTAGGATTATGACGCCAAACATCATGATGAGCTATAACGGGCTTACCTATCAAAGAAAGAACCTGACAACCATTAGCCTGAAACAAACCCCTGATCTCTTCAGGAGTAAAATTATACTGAGGATGAACACCAAAAAAGTTAGAGACATGAGTCTTCAATAAAGAAGCAAGGTGTTCAGGATGAAGAGTAACAGCCTTTTTCAAAGCAGAAAAGAAGTTATCCACGCTAGCGACAATGACCGCGCCAGACTTAGCTATACGGACAAGCTCCTTAACACCCTTCTCCGGATCGCTACAATAACTAAGAGGATCGCCCTCACAAAGAACAAAATCATACCTGTCAGAACGCAAGTCCCTCATATCAACAATATCAGCATAAGTAAAAAAGATCTTCTTATGAAGCTTCTCCTTACGAGCTTTCTTACGCCCGATCTCAAGCATCCTCTCAGAAATATCCGTAACGACAACATTATACCCAAGCTTCGCCAACTTACGAGCCCAATAACCAGTACCACCACCAACATCTATGAGAAGGGAATCCTTCTTCTTAGGAAGATGCTTCTTGATATTAAGCCAAGTGATCTCATTATAGAGCTTCCAGTAAGGATCGCCAACATAATCCTCCTCGTAATGATCAGCGATCTTATCATAATATCTTGAAACAATAGTCTTCTTAGGCATAAAAAAATAAAAAATTTGGGAGTATATATATTTTATCAAAATACCATCTCAAAGATAAGCAGCTAAAACATAAAGAAGAGAAGGAAAAAAAGGTAGATTAATAAGTAAGAAAAGCAGGACATGATAGATAACCATGAAAGAAATAATAGACGCTCTCCCAACAGCAACAAGAGCAGATTACCTGCTTGACACATGCTTCCTGATACACATGCTGGAGAAAGGAAAAGAAAAAGAACTTGAAAAATTCTGTATGAAAAGAAAAGTAGGAATGACATCATTCAACCTTCTAGAACTGGAACATGTAATACACAACCTTCCAGGACCAATATCAAGACACATAAGAGAATTCCTGAAAAGAAAAATCACATACGCAGTATTCATAGGCGTAAACCCCGGAGACAGGGACGGAGAAAGAAGATTCGTCCAAAGTTTTGATCCTAAAATAATGGAAATAATCAAAGACCCTTCAGACGCAGTAATGTTTGTCACAGCACTGAAGATAAGAGCCGACATACTGACAAGAGACAGGCACCACGTATTCACAGCCGCAGCAGACAACTATTCGGACCAATACCAAGTAAAAGTACTGAACAAACTCCCAGATCAAGCGACAAAGAAGCAATAACAAATCAAGAAAAAATCACTCTTCTCTAAAAGCGGGCCTCCAAAAAGAAGCAGGAATGTAATCCCGACCGATAACACAAAGCTTTCTGCCCACAAAAGACTCATACTCAGCCCTCAAAGAGCCAGGATCAATAGGCTCAGAAGAAACAAGAGGCTCATCATCAGGACTTATAACAAGATCCAGACCAAGAAAAGAAGCATGAAAAGAAACCTCTGCCCTATACAACTCATGCAATTCTTCCCGATACGAACCAACAACAAACTCATAAGCAGGAGAAAGTAGTTGTACTGAAACACGATCAACAGTCACACCATTGATAAGAAGCGCACCAAAACGAGGCAAAGAATCAGAATCATCAACAGCAGTCACCTTAGTACCATAGACACGAGCCAGAAGATTAGGAGTCCTAGTCGCCCATCAAAATAAACAGCTTGATGGGGAGGCAAAACATGACGAGTAGAAAAAGTGCTCTCTGCAGGATGCGTAGCCATAAGAGCAGTAGCCAAAAAGGCACCATCAGACTGATTAGTAACAAGAGAATAACCAGCATACAAACCCAAACCTAATAAGGAAGCAAAAAAAGCAGTCTTATCATCAGATAAGACAAGAGGCCTGGTCTGGCACAAATGCTCCAAAGTCTCCTTAGATGTAAGTAAACGCTTCTCCATAAGATTCTAGGACAATAACAGAGGTATAAAAATC
>JALWQS010000066.1 GCA_027083015.1 Candidatus Woesearchaeota archaeon | reverse complement strand
CATCCATTACAATCAGCTGGTGTTATACAATGATGGTTTATATATCAGATAGATACATAATTGCTATTTATAAATCTTTTCATTTTAGTGTTTTATTGCGTTTTTTACAACTGAAAATGTGATAAGATACTTTCTATGTTAATATATAACCTATATCTATAAAGTATACAATGTGTATCTAATAGAAATGGGGTGCTGATCTTGCAGGGCTTCCGCATTTTTCCCGACAACTTTTAAAAAACTTTAAATATAAATGGCCGTTCTGAATTATTGGAGGTCTTTAATATGCTTGTAGAACGCGAAACGTTTGTTGCTTTGTTTATCTCTCTTGTTGCGATCCTAGTTGTTGTTGGCGGTTTTGCGTCTTTTACTGGTCTTTCCGTACATGAAGCTCCTTTAGTTCTTAATTTTCATAAGGCCTCTTTCTCAAGGGGCGATGTTTTTGATGTTTCTGTTGATCTTTCTCCTGCAACTTTTCTCCAGGATGAGTCTCTAGTCATCTATGTAGATGAAGTTCCCGTCTCAGTTGTTGCGCTTCAGAAATATCTGGATGATAATCAGATAGATTATGGTCTGGATTTTGAGAATGCTGGTAAAAATAACATAAAGGTGATGACTCTTAAGAATAAGTTGTCTGTTAACCTTGCAGATTTTGTATCTTTGGATGACCTTCAGCCAGGTTCTCATTCCTTGAAGGTATCTTTGTCTCAGGGTGATGCTTCTGCTGATGGTAATTTCATTCTTGAATGATTTTTTTATTAGAATAACTTCCTCGGCTATTTTCGCTTTCAGAAGACCTTCGGTGTTATGAAGACCTCTATCAGTCCTGCGATGATCAGCAACACTAGAGAGATTGATAGTGTGTATAAGGAGTCTTTTATCGTTCTTTTGAAGGTTTTTGTCTTATAGTCATACCTTATCGTCGCTATTGAAACCAGTCCTCCTGCCAGCGCTCCTATAAAATAAGCTGCTATCTCCGGTATTCCGTGGATTGCGTATCTCATTATCCCTATTGATACTGTTTGTGAATATGTGAATATGCTTGGAGCTACTTTGCTCATGATATCATTCTTGATGAATGTTCCTATGGCTACAGCTACTACTGATGCGTTCCATGTCAGTATGAACACTGCTCCTGCTCCGAAGAAGAATGACAGTAAAAAACAGAATATGAGTATTCTTGAGTTGTTGAGCAGTATGTTTGTCAATGACGTTGTTGTGTTTATAACTTGACCTGTGCTTCCTGAGTTTATGTCTGTTATTGTGGCTGTTTGTATGGAAAATATTTGGTTTGCTGTGTTAGCCGGCAGTACGCTGTACCAGAACAGGAATGCTATCACAAATCCGAAGAACAGGAATTTGAATGATATTATCGCTTTACTGTGCTCTTTTAGGAGATTTTTCTCGGCGAATATCTCTTCATCTTTTATCGCTTCGTATCTTATTATGCCGTAGAATAATGGTGCTGTGCATATTGCTGTTAATGCAATCATTACGATGCTTGTATGTCCTTTGAATGCCCATAAACTTAGCAGTAATGCAAAACTTACGTATATTGCTCCCAGAAATAGTAGTTCCCATGGTTCTTTTTCTGCTTTTGTAGGATCAAGCAATGACTCTAGTACCATATTCAGCCCTTTTTCTCTATGGTGATATTTATTGTTGTTTATCTGATCATATATGATAATCTATGTTTACCCTGTATACTATTATCCTGTTGATTTATATAAAAGCTTTTTGTCCTTTATCTAATTATTGCTTAGTTCCATGTATTCAAGATCATCGTCATTCATTACGATCTCTCTTATCACTTCTACTTGGGCTCTTGATTTTGGTAATGTATACCTATATCTTTCCCATTCTATATTGGGTCCTGTTCCTGATCTCATATTTCCACCCCCCGATGTGAATTTTTTATAGATGAGCACTTATAGCCTATTTTGGCTTGTATATTTTGGTTTTGTATCTTTTTCACTTATTTTCTAGAAATCTCTGGTTCCATGACCTTATGCTGCTTTTTCTGGTCTGCGAGCCTTTGGCGTAGGTATTTTGCTTGTTTTCTGCATTATACTATGTTTTTGATATATTTAATTCTTACTTATTTTCCTGATTTTTTTTCGTAATTCTTCATAATAATCTGTTTTCTACCTTGATACCCTTGTTTCTTATGTTTCACATCCCAAATCTTTATAAAGACGCTCAATTTCCACACAAAAATAGTTGTATTAACCTATTAGGCGTTATAAAATGGCAAAATCATCAAAGAAGGTAAAAACGATAGACAAATGGCGTAAGAAGAAGTTTTATTCGCTATTTGCTCCTAAGCTCTTTCAGGAGAGGGAGTTAGGCCAGAGTGCTGCTTATGAACCGAACAATCTCTTAGGGAGGCGTGTTCCGGTGAATTTGATGGTTCTTACAGGTAATGTTAAAAAACAGCATATAAACGTGACTTTCAAGGTTGTTAAGGTTCAGGGTGATTCTGCTTATACTGATATTTCAAAATATGAGATTGTCGCTGCTGCTATCAAAAGGAAAGTTAGGCGTCAGAAGGACAGGATTGATAATTCCTTTAAAGCGGTCACTAAAGATAACAAGCTTGTCAGGATAAAGCCTATGATAATAACGGTTTCTAAGACTTCTCGTGCTGTACGGTCTGAATTGCGTAAGGCTCTTAAGAGATTCCTGACGAATTTTATGGCCAAGAATGATTATGATTCGCTGATGAACGATATCATAAATGAAAAGCTTCAGAAAGAGGCTAAGTTTAGTCTTAGTAAGATCGCTCCTTTAAGATCTATTGATATCCGTTCTTTGATCTTGTTGAAGCAAGAGGCTTCTGCTAAGGATCAGAGTAAATGAATGTTGTTTGGTGGTTTGTTTAATAAGTTAAGAGGTGTTTTTTATGCCGGTTCCTGTTATTGATGAGAAAGCTTGTACTGGTTGCGGTACTTGTGTTGAAATTTGTCCCATGTCTGTTTTTGTCATGGAGGACGGAAAGGCTAAGGTTGCTAAACCTTCTGAATGTATCGGTTGTAAGGCTTGTGAAGTTCAGTGCCCTGCAGGTTGTATCGTTGTTAACGACTGATTCTTATTGCACTTTCTCATTTAATTATTATTCTTGGTTGAGGTGTTTTTATGGCTGAAGATTCAAAAGAAAAGGATGTTAAGAAAGATACCCTGAGGATAACTAAAGATATGGGCATCATCGAGATCGCCCAGAAGTATCCTCAGACTGCTGAAGTTTTCTTTAAGTATGGTATGCATTGTCTTGGTTGTATCGCTGCCAGTTTTGAGACTCTTGAACAGGGTGCTGCTGCTCATGGTATTGATGTTGATAAGATGGTTGAGGATCTGAATAAGGTCCTGGATGAGGATAATAAGAAGTCTGATCAGTGATGTTGTCCTATTCTGTTCCTTTTTTACTTCTGCTGCTTTTTTGTTCTGCTTCATTCTTCTTCTTTCTTCTTTTTCCTGATGCTGTTTTTGATGTCTGTCTTCCATGTGTTATAGACGAGTGCGAAGTTAAGTAGAAGTATTATAGTAAGCAGTATGTAATGTATCGGTTTTAGTATCAGTCCTGTTCTTCCGAGCTTGGCCAGTATTTTCTCCTTTGGTCTTTCTTTTAGCTCGAAGTCAGTCATCCCTGTCAGCAGGTATCTTTTATTATTGACTTTAAATCTTAGTCTGAACCTGACACGGTATCTTCCTGGCTTGTAATTGTCTGTAAGAAGTATCTTTTTTCTTAGGATATTGTTCTTACTATCTATCTTCACTTTGTCTGAGTATGTGTATATCTTTTTTTGTTCTGGATCATACATCTCATACTCTGCTGTGGCATTGATCTTATCAGGATCCTTAAGTTCTATTATTGTTTCTATAACTGCTTCGTCATTAGGGTAGTACTCGTACTCTACAGGTGCGAATCCTGTCAGAAGGACGCCATAATATTTCTTTTCTCTATTTTTTTTCTTCTTCTCTTGTTCCGCTTTCTTGCTCGCATCATTGTTTGTTTCATGTTCATAGTTCCTGATTACTTGCACTTCTTCATTGTGCTGTACTGTTTTATCTTCAGATACGGAAATGTCTATTTTGTTGTGTAATTTATCTCCATGTAGGTGCAGTCCTACATTGGTCATTATGAGGGAGATATATATCATTAGTATGACCAGCCAGATTGCTGTCATTATGATCTTGTCTGATCTTCTGAGTCTTGTTTGTACTGTTGTTCTTATTTTTATTGTCTGCGCTTTATTTTCAAGGTCTTTATATTCTTTATTTGTTCTTTCTATCTCTTCTCTTGCCTTCTCTATTTTGTGATGTATCTTGTGATTCTCATCTGCAAACTTACGGATCTTATCTCTTCTTTTGCCTTTTTCTTTTCTTCTTTCTCTTATTCTTCTTTTTATCTCTTTTTTCTTTTCTATTCTTCTCTCTATCTCTTTCTCTTTTCTTCTTTTTTTCTCTTTCCGCAGATTTTTATCTCTGTTCATCTTTTTCTTTGTGTATTGTACATGAGGAGGATATTAAATATTATCAGCACGCTCAGGATGATCATGTAAGAGAAGTTCATCTTACTCACGCTCTTTCCTGCTCTCTGGAGAATGCTCTCTTTTGATCTTCCTATGACTTTGAAGCTTATGTCCGCAGGGATAACATAGGTCTTGTTCTGTTGACCTTTTTTTATCGAGAACTTAGTTCTTGTTTCAAGGATGTATGTTCCTGTCTTGTAATTGTCTGCTATCAGTGTTTTCTTTGTGATCCTGTTGTTTTTTCTGCTTATTGTAGCTTCCTCTGAGTATGAGAATGCTGTTTTTCCGTCGGGATCTTTTATTCGGTACTCTATTGTCGCTTTGATACTCTTTTCTTTTAGCTTGTATTCTGCTTCTATGTTTGCTTCTTCTCCTCTGTGGTATTCCTTCTTGTCAGTTTTCAGGCTTTTGAGCATCAAACTCTCATAGTTCTCTTGTCTGGTCGGTGTCTTTGTCTTTTCTCTTGTCTGGTCTGTCGCTGTTAAGTTTATTGTTTCCTTACTTTCTTCTTGTGATATTGATCCCTGATCGATTGTTTTTCCTGTTATCTTTTGGTATTCAGAAGTGTACTCTATTCCCACTATTATCAGCACCAGGATTATGATGATTATCCAGATGATTGTTGTTGTCTCGATCGGTCGGTGTATTGTCGCGAGATTCTTGTTTTCCTGGTTTGTGTTTTTTATCTCTTTATAGGTATCCCTGATATCTTTGTCGATCCTGTAGCTCTCGCTGATGATGTCTTTTTCTTTTCTTCTATCCATCTCTTTCTCTTTTGTTCTTTTTTTCTCTTTCCGGATTGATTCTTTCTCTCTCATCTTTTGGTTTTCCAGGTGTTGTATGATAGCAGTATGTTTAGCAGGAGTATTATGCCCAGAAGAATCTCGTGAGTCGTGCTTAGTTGTGTTGTTGTTTTTTCTGGTCTTGCTTTTAGTGGTTTTTTTGGTTTTTTTATTATGTTGAATCCTGTTTTTCCTAGAAGTGCGTATTGTTTGTTTTTTTGTTTGAATGTTGCTTTGAATTTTATTGTGTATTTTCCTGTTTTGTAGTTTTCTGTTAGTAGTATTTTTTTTCTTAGTGTGTTTTTCTTTTGTTTTATTGTTATTTTGTCTGTGTAGTTGTAGATTGTTTTTCCTTTTTGGTCTGTTAGTTGGTAGTTTATTTTCATCTCTGTTTCTTTTGTTTTGTTTTGTTCTATGGTTGCTTCTATTTCTGCTTCTTCGTCGGTGTGATACTCATATTTTAGCGGTGCGAGTCCTGTCAGGACTACGCCGTAATAGGCTGGTAGCTCATAGGCCGGTTCTTTTTGCTCGGTCGGTATGCTGCTCTTTTCTTGAAGCGTTACTTTTTCATCATTTTCCTGCCTGCTCTCTTGCTGGTTGCCTTGCCCACTGTCCTGCCTGTTATCATGCGTGTTGCCTGTCAGTTTTTGTCCTGTGTTGGTACCGTGTTCTTTGATGCTTATTATTGCGACTGAGAGCAGAAGTATAGCTATTGCAGCCCATATGGCGATTATGATCCACTTGTTTTGTGATAGTCTCTTTTTATTTTTGTATGCTGTTCCTTTTACGTGGTTGCTGGTTGGTCTTATCTTGACAGGCTCTGTTTTTTCCGTCGTGATGCTGGCTATCTGTTTTTCTATCTTTTCTATCTTCTTGTCAAGCCTGCTTGCGCTGTTCCAGACCTGTTTTCTCTTTCCGTTGATTGTTTTCTTAATCATATTTTTCTATCTTCCAGGATTTGTAGGCTATGGCCATGTTTAGAGCTAGAGCTATGAACAGGAGAAGCTGTAGAATCTTGTTCAGTTGTGTTGTTGTTTTTTCTGGTCTTGCTTTTAGTGGTTTTTTTGGTTTTTTTATTATGTTGATTCCTGTTTTTCCTAGAAGTGCGTATTGTTTGTTTTTTTGTTTGAATGTTGCTTTGAATTTT
>JALWQS010000065.1 GCA_027083015.1 Candidatus Woesearchaeota archaeon | reverse complement strand
ATCATGGACGATGTGCTTCATGATTTTATCAATGATATTATTGAAATTTTTTTATGACAAGCGGGGGTGCTATCTCTATGAAAAAGACTTTTTTGATGGTTTTGACAGTGTTTTTGTTGGTAATGACAGTTTTAGCTGCTGGCTGTAGCAGTAAGAAATCTTCTTCACGATTGACAGGCAATGCTGTCGCTTCACAAGGTTCTGATGAACCCCGTATTGACCGAAGCTATAATGTTAAGGAAGGATCTTCTCCTACAAGAACAACTTCCAGTTCAGGAACCAGGACAACCACTACTACGGCTTCAACAACCACCTCTTCATCTTCCAGCTCTTTGACTGATGAAGAACGTGCTGAACAGATCGCTAAGGATTACATAAAGAATCTTCCCGGCTACAAAGATTTTCACGGAAGAGATATAAAGATCAAGAGCGTCGCTAAGCTTGGTGATGGAGATTTTATCGTAGATGCGGTTTTCTGGCGTGATCCTGTCGGGTCTAAGTATGCAACATCTGAACCGATAAATGTCCATCTTAACATCCGTGATTGGAAAGGTGACAGTTACCAGTTTAACTGAATTGACATTTTTTGTTTTTTCTTTTTCTTTGAAAGCTTTTTCAAATGGAAGTATAAGAATAGATTAAGAAAGGATCATTATTTCATTGGGTTAAGAGCTAATCCTTTATGTTTCCGTGTTTGACTTGAGCCTAAAGAAAAAAATACGCCGCCGCCCGGATTTGAACCGGGATACCCCGAAGGGAACGGGATCGCTGGCGTTCTTGTTCTGTTACCAACGAGCCGGTATTCCTACCGCTTTGGACTTTCCAGTCCCGCGCAGTACCAGGTTGTGCCACGACGGCATTCAATTAATTAATGTTGATCCGTTGTTTTTTAAGTTTACAGTTCTTATAGTACGATGGGTTGAACAACGTGAAATCCATCCCGCTTAACGTAAGCGCTAAGTTTGTAGCGCCCATGATTGTGCCACGACGGCATCATTTTCAAGTTTTTTCGTTTCATATTTAAAGCTTGCTTTTCTTGTTCATCTCTCTTCTCAGCAGATCTCCCCTGTCTATTATGTTCTTTATCGCTGTCTTGTTCTTGTTTTTTAGGTTAAGCACGTTTCCTGTTCCCAACACTTCATCTCTCTTGTTAGTTATAAGTGCGGGTCCGGTCTTCACGTTAGCCTTGACTATTGATTTTCCGAATATGTCTCTTCCACACAGGAATAGCCATTCTGCTTTGTCATCTATCACCACTTTCTTTTCACTCATCTTTCCTAGCAGGTCAAGCAGCGGAAATCCAGGTCTAAAATGTTTTCCTTTTATCTCTCCTAAGTATAATCCTGCGTTCTCCGGTTCCCTGTTCAGCCTTTTGCTGGCTGCTTGCATGATCTTGTAGGTTTCCGGAGCTATCTGGTAGAACCGTCTTCCTACTTGGTGTATGTCAGGGATGCTCTCTTCTGTGTACTGTCTTATATATTCGTTTATCATATTATCCTTATCTTCTTATCAAATGTTCTTTCCAGCTTTTTTTCTGTCTTTTCTTTAAGCTCACCTATGTTTATCTTCTCACCATCTTTCTGATTTTTTTCCAGCTTGTCATTAAGCAACTCTACCTGGTTGGTTGCGTGTTCCATCTTGTAGTTCAGGTCATTGAGTTCTTGTAATGCACGGTTGTTTCTTATCTTCTGGTCTATCTCTTTGATCTCTTTTTTTGCTCTTAGGTACTGGTCTTTTGTCTTCTCAATCTTTTCTTTTGTTATGCTGTCTATCCTTTCCTTATATTTTTCTAAATCTTTCTCTTTCAGGCTCAGTTTATTCTCGCTGACCGCTTGTTTTAGGCTTTTCAGAATCCTCAGTATCTTTTCTTCTGCGTCTTCTGTCAGTGCGCTTACAGGATTTTCTAAGTATGCCTGAATAGTATTGACGTCATCGAACGCTATCCTCTTGAATTTTTTCATAGGTCTGTTTATGGCTGAGAAAAGGTTGTTGATCTCTGTCTCTGCGTCTTTCAGCTTGTCCCATTCTTCCTCTTTTTTACTGTTGAGTCTCTGGAACTCATTGTAGGATTCTGACTCTTTTAGTTGTGATATCTGCTTCTCAATCTTTTGTTTCATCTGCCTTGAGTTTGAGAGTTTGGTCTTCAGCGTCTCGGTCTCTTCTCTTATCTCCTTTTGTCGCCGGGTCTTTGCTTTGAGTTCTGTTATCAGTCTTTTCAGCTGTTCATTAGCTTCCAGGTCTATATCATAGTCTTGCATCTGTTCCTTTATCCCTGAGTTGATATCTGACATCGCTTTTATCGTCTTGTTGATCTGTTTTGAATTCTTCAGGAAAAACTCGCTCATTATCAGGTGGCTTTTTCCTGTGCTTTTTGCCAGTTGCAGCAGCAGTTGCTCAAACTCTTCGCAGAATTCTGAGGTGTTCTTGTAGGTCAGTGTTTCAGGAATATCCATCTTATTTATGAAGATCTTGTGCTGGTGGATGTATGATTCCCTATTGCCTTCCATTATCTGTCTTTCTCGTTCTGTAATCTTGTCGTTTCTTAGGCCTGCTTCTTTCAGCTCTTTAAGTTCTTCTTTCAACCTCTCTGCAAGTTCATCTATCTTTTTCAGGTCTTCTTTTATGCTGGCCTGTATCTTTGAGAAACCCATAGTCAGCTTTTTCTCTACCCATTGATCCAGCCTTGTGAGTTCTATCTGTATCTCTTCCTCTTCTTCCGGTTCTTTTGGCTCTCTTTTAAGCAGTTTTTTCAGCCACTTCATGAGGCGGTTTTCAAAGAGGAGTGTTTATAAATTTTGGGGTGTTCTTCTATTCCCATCATGGCAGTTCTTAAGAAAGTTCGTAAGGATCTTAGTGAAGAAGTCAGTAAGGAAGCCCATAAGGAAACTCATGACGCTGGTGCTTCTGACAAGCGCATCTCAACTGGCAGTTCCCGTCGCGGAAGGCGTTCAAGACAACGTTATTCTAAGAAGCCTGCCAAACAATTAGTTTTAGCCCGCAAGCACATGATCTCTTTGTTTGAAAAAGCACGTGCAGTCTTCAACAAGGATCCTTCCTTAGCTGATCGTTATGTCTCTTTGGCGCGTAAAGTCGCCATGAAGTTCAAGTTACGCATCCCTTCTAAGTATAAACGCCTGTACTGTCAGCATTGTTACAGGTTTCTGGTCCCTGGTAAAACCTTACGTGTCCGTGTTCATGAACATAGGCTGATCTACTATTGCAGTCATTGCGGCAAGTTCTGGCGAAAGCCTTTAAAGACTGCTCGTTCCGGAACAGTTACTCGATCTGATGCTAAACCAGGAAGGTTTGAGCCTGATCATTTGAGTTTTTAATCCGCCACATCTGCTTTACAGGTCTTTAGAAGCCTTAAATTATGATAAAGAGCATTTTCACTACCGAAAAGTTTAAATAAGCAGTGAGTTTTCTTGAGTGGTAGTAAAACGCTGTCCTAACTAAGACAGTTTTGATATTCGGGGGGTTGCGCAATCAAAGCAAATATCTGATTAAGAAATATCTGATCAAGATAACGTAAGACAGTTCCTAAATCACAGAACAGAGGCATAAATATGATATCAAGAACAGGAAACGATAATTCTAAACGAACTAATTCCAAGCTTAATGAGGCCTTGCAAAAAGCATTTGACAGGATCAAGCAGGACATACTTCATCTAAAGGAGAACCAGCACCAACAGGGCGTTAAGATCGCTGAGGTCAAACAATTGGTCAAGGATGCCAAGACCGATCTCGTTACTGTTGATAAGTTCAACATCCTGAAGATAAAGATCGGAGAGCTTAACGAGAACATGAAGAAGCTCTGGGATGTCGAAAAGAAACTTGAGGATCTTGATAAACGTTCTGTCAGCGAAGCAGAATATGAAAAACAGGCAGTCACATGGAACAATGAACTTAAGAAGCTTCAGACCGATCTTGCTGCTTTAGAAAAGCACGGCGCTACTGAGAAGCAGATAAAGGAACTGGTCAGTGATGTCAACGACGAGTTCAAGAAGGTCAAGAAGGGCATTGATGAGTTAAGGAACATCAAGGATACGATCACTAAAGAAGAGTTAGAGAAACGTTCCCAAAAGCTCAACAGACGGGCTGATAAGACCGAGAAACTGGTCAAGGCTCTGAAGTCTGACGTGAAATCCAAAGTTTCTGTAGATCAGGTAGAATCCCTCGTCGATGATATCAACAAGGAGTTTGATGCTATCAAAAAAACCGTTGCAGATATAAGATCTTCACAGAAATCCTTTGAAAAAAGGTTCGCTCTAAAAACAGACGTCACCAAGGATCTCAAAGCCTTTGATAAGCGCCTGGATAAGCTTGATAGTGCTTTAGAATCTTCTGAAGCGGAACTTAATGATAAGATAATTTCAGAGACCAAGAAGTTGGATAATAAAATAAACATCACCACTTCTAAGCTGTTGAACGGTCTTGAAAAATATGCGGAAAGTCTCGAGGATTCTGTTGCAGAGTTTGCTGAAAGCACCAAGAAGAAGATGCTCCTTATCAGCAAAGAACTGGATTCTTTTGAGAAAGGAGTGAAGAAAGAGTCAAAGAATTTTGTCACCAAGAAACAGGTCCAGAACCTTATAGATGATATAAATAAGGAATTTGACTCTACAAAAGATGGTATTGATGATGCTTTAAGACAGCTCAAGGAAGCCCGTAAGAAACTCGCTTCCAAGGACGAGCTTTCAGAATCTTTTGCTACCCTCTCACAGAAGGTCAAACAATTACAAGACAATACAAAATCAAGATTTGACGATATCTACCGACGCATCAAGGAGGAATCCTCAAAGATAGATAAGCAGTTGAAGCAGGAATCTCAGGGATTGAGCAAGAATATCAAGGCCAATTCTCAGGATATCTCTGTCTTGTCCAAGAAGACCGAGAAAGAGTTATCGCGTCTCGTCTTACAGGAAGAGCTAGAAGCTGAACTTGATGTCATCCAGAAAGAGTTTGAAAACATGCATAAGGACATCGCCAATATCCAACAGGAGATGTTTGATCAGCAGGACCTCAAGGACATCAATAAGCGTCTTAAGTACCACATGATCAAGAACAAGGAAGAGTTTGTCCAAAAAAAGAATTTTGAGAAGCTGGCCACTACTGTTGATAAGCTTCAGGAGATGATCGCTCTTCAGCAGGAAGCTCTTAAGGAGAAGAAAAAAGAGATAAAGGCCAAGAATAAAGAGCTAAAGGTTTACGCCCGTGAGGTTAAGGCCCAGAAGAAGGCCCTGAAGAAAGCTGATAAAGAACTTTTTAACGCTTATCATAAGGAAGCTGTTGATAAGTCAAGATCACTTAAGGATGCTAAGAATAAAAAGCACGTTTCTGATAATGGAAGTTCAGATTATCGAGGTTGGCGTTTCTTCGGTAATTTTCTGGTAGTTATAGCTTTTCTGCTTGTCGGCGCAGCTATCATACTATTCTTTTCAGATATGACGGTGTGGACTAATGACCTCTCCATCATTGCAGTAGTGTCTTTCGTTCTTGGCATAATAATCAAGATCATTGTGGCTTTGAAGTCTGGTGATGATGATTCTGAAGAGTATGTTAAGAGGATAGTCGCAGCGCATGGAGGTAAGGCTCAGGCAAAGAAGAAAGCAAAGAAAAAGGCAAAGTCTTCTAAGAAGCCTAAAAAATCTTCCAATAAATCTTCTAAGAGCAGAAGCAAGAAGAATAAGCCTTCTAAGTCCAAAAAAAGGTCTTCTAAGAGTAAAGCATCTAAAAGGAAGTAATGTTCTACCTTAAGAAAATATTTTCCCATTCTTTATCATATTTCATAATATTAAGCTCTTACGAGCGATATTAAAGCAGAAAAACCACCGTTCACCTTATAATAGTTCTTTTTAAAACGAATCAGACTACGCAACAGTAGTGAAAAATAGAAAGGTTTAAATAGAAGTTCAGATATTGTCTTTACTCATAAGTAGCAATGATGAGGTGATTGCACAATTACTGATTTTGAATCCGACCATCCGCTCTTCAAAAAACCCAATAATCAGGAAACACTTGAGCGGCTTGTAGAAAAGACCAGCCGATTTACTGCTTTTCTTTATGAACCAAGGAATCACGAACTTGAAGATCTAAAACCTGTCTATGAGGAACTGCCCCAGAGGGATAATTCTGATGATTATCGTTTTTCTATAAAGATATCCAAAAGCAATGCTCTAGCTCCTACCGAACAAGGATGGATTCCTGTAAGCCTCGAAGAGACAATCGCCACAGCAGTCTTACCAACAATTGTTGAACATCTGGTCAGTCAGGATCAAAAACCCGGGTATTCAGCATGGTTCAACGGCAAACCTTCAGTCGATAAACTCCAAGAACTTGGTATGGAGAGATTCCTTGCCAGCTACGTAACAGAAGAAGGGGCTTCAACCATAGAGACTGCCTGGAACAATGTCGTTGATGGCATATGGGAAGTCCTCAGTAAAGCAGATCTTGATAAAGG